>CAIRSO010000860.1 GCA_903881215.1 uncultured Bacteroidia bacterium | reverse complement strand
TGGACATTTATATCAATTTGACAATCATGTGCTTTTTCTTTTAAACAACAGACCCTTTCGCCGAGCATTATGCGCTGATGAACCAACAACCCTTATTCGTACCCTTCCTATAAGTATGGTCGACCACATAGAAATCATTCGCGGTCCCGGATCGGTCATCTATGGCTCCACTGCTTTTGTTGCTGTTGTCAATATTATTTTGAAAAATGATTCCAATGTACCTTATTCGCAAGACTTGAGCACCGCATGGGGGAATGACTACCAATTTGAAGATAATTATCTTCACATGCAAAGTTCGGTCAATTTCAAAATAAATGATGCATTATTAAGCGCAGGTGTTAATCTGCTGAAAAACCAGGGGAACAGTTATAGTTCTCAAGATTTTGATTCAGATAGTGGATCAGGAAGAGATTTTGAGGATGGTATTACAAGTACAATAAATTTACGGTCAAAAATTGTAAATGGGACTGTGTTTTATTCCATATTTCAGGAACCCCTGAACTCAATGGGAAAATGGCCTGATAATAAACTGACAACACATAGAATATTCGCCAACCTTGGAAGAGACTTTTCATTACCTGCCGATATGCTTCTTTCTGTTAATGCCGATTTGAATCTAGATGACCAAAACGTGAATATTAGTATTCTTAATCAACTTAAACCATTTGCAAATAATGCAAAGACAATTCCCGCACATACTGGAGGAACTGACATCTTTGGCGAGCTTACCCTTCAGGGGAAAATTCTTGAAGATGGCAACTTTCTTCTGGGTACGACAATAGAGCATCTTTCCGGCGAGGCAACTGCCGGTATCGATGGTTCATCGACATCCATTATTGATGCACAAAACAGTAGAGAGACTTTTCCAATGCAGGAAATTGCTAACGCATATGTTTCAAAAGAATCACAAATGATCGTTGAAATACCTCCGACAGGGGCCGTAGAGCTGAATATCGTCTCGACGTAATGTTATTTGAATATTCGTCGAAAAAGAAAAATCTCGCGGGAAAAGATTGTGCCTGGATAACGTCGGGGCTGGGGACTAGCGAAAAAGTCTATCGCCGGGAATATCGATTTCAGATTTCAAAATGCAGAAGGGGCGACGGCAATGGGGAAACTGGCGGGATGGGATTTCATTGACCTCATTGACTGGCCGGACAGGTCAATCTTGTCAATCCGGCCAACCTTTTCCCCTTTTACAAACCATACCCAACCTGAAGAGTCGGCAAATGGGCGCGGATAACCGCATTGCGCCCCAGCCCCTCGTCCACGCGGGAATCGGGGAATCCGGTTTTTTGCGAGATTTTCATTTTTGAGCGAACTTTTAGATGCAACACTAATGTCGCGATAGCTGACGCACATGATTGCTCTTTTTCGCAAACACAAGAGGCTTCGAACTTAACTCAACAAGGGAAATGACCATGAGATTCGACAAGCATCCGAAAGCGCCTTCCAACCAGGATCGGCGAATTCCGCAAGTCCGTTTCTTGAAACGACGGGCGCTGGCCATGTCGGCCTTGCTCTGCTTTGCCC
>CAIRSO010000859.1 GCA_903881215.1 uncultured Bacteroidia bacterium | reverse complement strand
AGTGAGAACCACCTGTTATTGTACTGTTTTAAAATGTATGGATGAAAATCAATAGCGTAGGGGTCATCACTTTTAAAATCTTTATAGATAATTTTCATCACCTTTTTATTGACAATGGCATGAAAAAGTGGGGTGATAAATTTGAGCCCGGTATAGTCGACATTCGAATCAAAAAGAATCACATTGTTTCCTTTGCCTACAATACCCAACTTGTTTTCAATAATTGGAATCAACTCATCCATCCATTCGAACTGAGGAAGACCCTTGAATTTTGACAACACAAACAGTGCTGATTTGATTTGATCGACTTCGGAAGCGTTAAGGGGTTGGTTGTTGATAGAGAAATTGCTGTCAGAGTATTGATAGTAGGTTCTGTGTCCATCCTTGCACCTCTCCAGGGGGATATTCCATCCCGCTTCGCTCTCCATAAAAATAAGGTCATAAAAAAATTGCCTCCGATTTATCCCTTCTCGACTTCCAGTATGTTCAAACAATACTCTGTTGCACTCTTCCAACAAGTCCTCCATATAAAAGCGACGCACAGGATTACTAAAACAGCGGTCTAAGGTTTGGTACCGGATATAGGCGTTTTTGTTGATGGGCATACTTTATGACTAATTTAGTATTGTACACTGAATGTTGTCAGGGTAATACTTTAACATATTCAGAACTTCCATTCGTTTACACTTAGCAAGATAACTTTTCAATAATTCAAGTCTGTAAGGGTATTCTCTCATGTTAAATTCGGAAAAGGTGAACCGGACATTAAATTCTCCGTCATTTTCCTGCAATTTCGACCTCTTGAATAAGTTAAATCCTGGGCCTGAGAATAAAGTGAAGTAATTGGTATAGATATGTCTGTCATGTATTGTCTGATTGCTCATAAAACATTTATCCCATTTCAAAAAAGAAAATTTGATTTTAATCTTATCTTGAAATCTGGCAAAATGGCTATTAATTTGCTGGAATAATTCCCGAGAAATATTTTCAGCAATGATTAAGATATCAATGTTGGAGCAAATATCTTTCGGAATAATTGCTTCAAGCATGGGAAAAAGATTCTCTTCAATTCTTTGTCCGTCTGTATTTTTAAGAATAAACCGATCCACAACAATGATTGAATTAGTAGGGCAACGGCTAATAAATGAAAGGTCCTTCCAATTATTCAAAACATCCGAGTCACTTGCCTTTCCCATATTTATCATGGATTTGCGAACCTCCTTTGTAGTATATTTCTTCCAGCAATTCAAAAGATTACCAGTGCATAAAAACTCAAATCCAGTACGATTGGTATATGCTTCACATTCTTTTTGCTCAAGTTCTATGAGAAAAAGTTTGTAACCTCCATTTGCAATTAACTCGTTATTTAACCAATCTGATTTTTTCGGTAGATCAGAAAATTCCAAATCCGGAATACTTTCAAAAAGCATTTCCATAATCACAGAATACTCCTCATTTTCTCTAATTTCTTCAAACGATGAAAAATTCGTTTTCAAGCAGAAATTCTTTGCTTTATTGAGGAAAGAGTCTTTAAAATCATCGATGACAAGCTT
>CAIRSO010000858.1 GCA_903881215.1 uncultured Bacteroidia bacterium | reverse complement strand
GATTTTAATGATTCGCGATGGAAAAGGGCAATAGGGGTAACCGTCCCACTGGGAATACTTTCTTCGGAGCTTGATCATCCGGTTACGGTAAACCAAATCATTTCGGTTAAGAGCATTGAAAAAATAGCAGAAGGCAGATATCTGTACGATTTTGGACAAAATTGTTCAGGAATTGTGTCGTTTAAGGTTCATGGGTCCAAGGGTTCTGTGATTAAACTTTTTCCCGGTGAGCTAATAACTGCAGATAAAGAGATTAACCAACAGGCATCTGGTTCTCCCTATTATTATTCTTACACACTCAAAGGAGCAGATGAGGAAGTTTGGCAGCCAAAGTTTAGCTATTATGGATTCAGGTATGTTATGTTGGAGGGTGGAGTTCCTGAGAATGAAGATGATGAGTCAATTCTTCCAAAAGTAACACTAATGGAATTATTGCATACATGTAATTCTTCGCCTAAAACAGGGAATTTTGAATGCTCTAATCAACTGTTTAATCAAATTTACACACTGATTGATTGGGCTGTCCGCAGCAATTTGCAAAGCGTGGTAACTGATTGTCCGCACCGCGAAAAGTTAGGCTGGCTCGAACAAACCTATCTGATGGGAACCTCTCTGCATTACAATTATGATCTTTACGGCCTGTATAAAAAAGCCATCCGCGACATGATCGATGCTCAGACAGAAGAAGGATTGGTGCCTGATATTGCTCCGGAATACACTCAATTTGTAGGGGGTTTTCGCGATTCTCCTGAATGGGGTAGTGCAGCAGTCATACTTCCGTGGATGCTCTGGGAATGGTATGGTGACCGGTCAATAGTTGAAGAGGCATTACCCATGATGGAGAAATATGTGGCCTACCTTGGAACGAAAGCTACCGGTCATATTTTGAATCATGGTTTGGGCGATTGGTTCGATTATGGACCCAAATCTCCGGGAGTGGCTCAACTAACGCCTATCTCCCTGACAGCTACTGCCATTTATTATTATGATCTGCAGTTGCTCTCTAAAATGATGGTTATTGGCGGAAGGAGTGCGGATGCTGAAAAGATAAATACACTGGCCGATCAGGTAAAGACTGCTTTTAACAAGCTGTTTTTTAATTCTTCCAGGAAGGTTTATTCAACAGGTAGCCAAACCTCCATGGCAATGCCTTTGTGTGTAGGATTGGTAGATGATTCCAATAAAAAGAAGGTATTCAGACATCTTGCAAAGTCAATCAGGAAATCAGGAAATGCGTTAACTGCCGGTGATGTTGGATTTCATTTTCTGGTTAAAGCACTGGAGGAGGGTGGTGGCTCCGAAATACTTTTCAAAATGAATAGCCGGAACGACCTGCCGGGATATGGTTTTCAGCTCAAAAAGGGAGCAACAGCCTTGACAGAATCATGGCCTGCTCTTGAAGAAGTATCCAACAACCATTTAATGCTGGGTCATTTGATGGAGTGGTTTTATACGGGATTGGGCGGAATTAAACAAGAAAATGGTTCTGTTGCATTTAAAAATTGTATCATCAAACCAGAGATTGTTGGTGATATCACTCAAGTAAGTGCAAGCTATCTTTCTGTTTATGGCAGGATAAAAAGTGAATGGAAAAGGGAGAACCATTCTTTTGTTATGAACGTTGAAATTCCTGCGAACACAGAAGCTACTGTCTTTTTCCCAATTAAGAAAGAGACTAAAGTGACCGAAAATGGTCAGTCCGTGACTCTTTCAAAAACAGCTGATGGAAAATATTATATCAAGGTGGGTTCTGGTAACTATCAATTCAATTTCTGAAATTCTCATTTATTTTAAATACTTATGCCATGCAAAAAATATCCTGTCTATTTGTGCTCCTGAACATTGCATTAAGTTCTCAGGCGCAGCTCCATCTTTCAGGTAGTTTGCTTCATTTTTATGTAGGCACTTATACCGATACGGGAAGTGAAGGTATTTACCGGTTTGGTATTGATGCAATTTCCGGCAAATTACATAGCAATGGCCTTGCTATTCTCTCCGAAAATCCATCCTATCTGGCATTCAGCAAAGATGGTAAAAACCTGCTATCCGTTCGGGAGACCAAAGATGAAAACAATCAAAGTATGGGCTATGTTGAACTTTTTAAGGTGGATGATGCCGGAAATTTGTCTTCGGTCAACAAGGTTGCCAGTGGAGGAGGACATCCATGTCATGTTGCCATTAATGAAGAAGGATCTGTGTTATCATCGAATTACACTGGAGGAAATGTTGCTCTGATGCGCATTGAACCTTCAGGAGAGTTGTCGGAGGTTTTATCGTCCGATCAGCATAAAGGTCAGGGACCTGTTATTGGAAGGCAAGAAAAACCGCATGTTCACAGTGCACTTTTTGAGCCAAAGGGGAAAAGGATTTTTGTAGCCGATCTTGGCATCGACCAGGTAAAAGTTTATACAATAGATAAGACTACCTTTTCTTTGAAACCTAACAAATATCCTGAGATCAAATTACCCCCCGGCAGTGGTCCGCGGCATATGACTATTCATCCAAATGGAAAATTGCTCTTCATTGCCAATGAGCTGAGCAGCTGTGTCTCAGTTGTGCAACTGCTGGACAATGGTAATTTTAAGATTACGGAGAGTGTTTCTACTCTTCCGGCTGATTTTTTACGAGCTAATACTTGCGCGGATATTCATCTCTCACCGGAAGGTAATTTTTTGTATGTTTCAAATAGGGGGATGAACAGTATCGCAATTTTTTCGGTTTCTGAGAAAGATATGAAAATCAAACTGATCAGCCATGAGGATACAAAAGGAGAAATGCCCCGCAACTTTGCCTTAACTCCCGAAGGAGATTTTTTGCTGGTTGCCAATCAAAATACAAATAATATTGTTGCTTTCAGGCGCAATGCGGAAACAGGATTGCTTGTTTTTACGGACCAGATTAATGCATATAAACCTGTTTGTCTGTTGTTTAAAAAAAATTAGCTGCTAGCATTTGGCTAACAGCTAATTTCTAAAAGCGAACAGTGAACAATTAACAGCTTACAGCTAAGAGTTACTGTTTATAATTTCTAATAGCTTACAAACTCTTCACAACCGCCAAGGCAGCTTCGTAGTTGGGTTCGTGTGTGACTTCAGAAACATATTCAACATATCTAACCACACCAGCTTTGTCAATAACCACTGTACCACGGGCAAGTAAGCGAAGTTCCTTGATCCAGAAGCCGTATTTCTGCCCAAATTCCAGGTCTTTGTGATCAGAAATAGTTTTGATGTTTTCCAAACCTTCTGCAGCACAAAAGCGGCTTTGTGCAAAAGGAAGATCGCATGAAATTGATAATACAACCACATCTTTCAATTGATTCGCTTCAGCGTTAAATCTTCTGTTCTGTGAAGCACAAACACCGGTGTCGATAGACGGATAAATGGCTACAACAATATTTTTCCCTGCTACATCTGATAGTTTGAATGGAGACAGTCCGGCACCAACAGCTGTAAATTCCGGCGCCTTATCTCCAACTTTGATTTCGTTTCCCAGCAGGGTCAAAGGATTTCCTGCAAATGTAATTTTAACTGAACTTTCTTGCATTTTGAATTAATTTAATGTTTTTCTGGCGTTTAAAAATTGCAAACAACTTGCGTATTGTTTACGGACTATTTTACGCAAATATTCGAAAAAGGATTCAATCTTAGCGAGTCAATATGCAAATTCTTGGAAAAGCATCAAATCCAAAATCGAAAATCCAACACTTCGACTCGCTCAGGGACCGGATCAAAAGTGTTCTAGAATTGTTCTATTTGTGAAAAGAAGAAAGAGCCTTCTATGATTGCATTTTCATCGCTGTCGGAGCCATGGATGGCATTTGCTGTGAATGATTCTGCGAATAACTGTCTGATTGTGCCGGGAGCAGCATTGGCTGGATTTGTGCTGCCAATGAGTTCTCTAAAATCCGCAATTGCGTTCTCTTTTTCCAAAATTGCAGCCACAATTGGTCCTGATGACATAAAGCTGACCAGGCCTTCGAAAAAGGGTTTTCCTGCGTGAATGCCATAAAATGCTTCGGCATTTTCACGGGTCATGTGAGTCAGTTTCATCGCTTTGATGCGAAATCCATTTTCAGAGATAATCTTGAGAATTGAACCTATGTGCCGGTTGCGGACTGCACAAGGCTTGATCATGGTAAAGGTGAGATTCTGTGCCATTTGAATAGAATTTTTGTTTTTTGTGTGATTTTGGCAAAAGTAGATATTTTTTATCTAAGCAGAGAAATAGATGGTCCGCATTTGGATAATATGCGATTTCAGGGTACTTATTGGAGCTGAATGAAAAAGATTAGCGTACTTTTGTAGCAACGATTATATATCAACATGACCAATATAAACATTGAAATCTGTCATTCACTTTTGTCGTGGATGAGAGAAAAAGTTAAAAAAATAGTCATCATAACTCATGCAAATCCGGATGGCGATGCCCTGGGTTCCTCTTTGGGACTAAATTGTGTTCTGCGCAAAGCGGGATTTCAATCGACCATAGTCTATCCTACCTGGTTTCCAGACCTTGTCCCAAACCAGAATGAATACAACAACTGGATTATTTATGAGCACCACGAGAAAGAGGCAAATAAGTTGCTGGAAGAGACAGATCTACTTTTTTTCCTTGATTTTAACGACATAAGTAGAACCGGCAAGGCCAAAAAAAAGCTGGAAAAGCTCTCTAAAATGGTGGTCCTTATCGATCACCATCCACAACCCATGGTGGAATCGCCTTATTTGTTTTCGGATACAAAAGTTAGCTCAACTTCTGAACTCGTGTATGATTTTGTCATCAAAATGGGTTGGGGAGATTATTTGAACGAAATGGGAGCAACAGCCTTGTTAACAGGTATTATTGCTGATACAGCCTCATTTAGCCATAACGCCAGACGTTCGGAACTTTACCATGCCACGGCTAATTTAATTAAGCTGGGTGCAGATCAACTTAAGGTGCAGGAGTCACTTTTTAACACAAACAGCATAGATCGTTTGAAACTTCTTGGTTATGCCTTATCGGAAAAGATGAAGGTCTTTCCGGAATATCATGCAGCATATATTTCTTTGACAAAAGAAGAACTAAAGAAATATAATTTTAAAATTGGCGATACAGAAGGGTTTGTAAACTACCCGCTTTCCATAACGGGAATCATCTTCTCCACATTCTTTCTGGAAAATGAGGAGAAGATCAAAATCTCTTTTCGCTCCAAAGGTACCTTTGCTGCCAATGAATTTTCTGCTTCTCACT
>CAIRSO010000857.1 GCA_903881215.1 uncultured Bacteroidia bacterium | reverse complement strand
CCCATCATGATGAAGTAGAGATGGACAACCTGATATCACCCATCGTTCAGGTATGTGATGCCATTTCAGGCGCACGGCCGGGGGCCCGACGCGAAGTGGTTGAAGCATATATTGAGAGGCTGAAACACCTTGAAGAACTTGCGCTGAGCTACCCCGGTGTCGTGAAAACGTATGCGATTCAGGCTGGTCGTGAATTGCGCGTAATTGTCGGCGCCGACAAAGTGACCGATGTTGAGGCAAACCAGATCTCCTTTGATCTTTCGAAGAAGATCCAAAGTGAAATGACCTATCCGGGACAGATTAAAATAACGGTTATCCGCGAAACCCGCGCTGTGAGCTATGCAAAATAACTGATCCAGAAGTTTTAAGGATTGCAATTAGTAATTCTTAAGAGATTCAAGATTCCATATATAACAACAAATTTGAGGGTGTCCCGGATCAAGAGATAAATCTGGGGGGAAGCTTTGGCGGATTAAAATATTACTGATTTCTTTGCATTAAAAAAGAGATGCAAGCGAAAGAAGGAATAGAAATTGCAGAGTTCATATTGCCCCATGGCATATTAGAGTATTTTGATATCACCAACTTCAAGCAATCGCCAACAGAAATTCATATATTTTTAGCAGAAAAGAACCTCCCTCCCGCAGAGTACGCGCATACCAAACTAACATCCAAAGGTTTTTTTGACGAAATTAAAGTTCGGGATTTTCCAATCCGGGGCAAGCATGTTTATCTAATGATCAAACGCAGGCGATGGCTGGATGAGAGCACAGGTAATCCGGTTTTCAGAGACTGGGAAATGGTGGCAAAAGGAACGCGAATGACTAAAGAATTCGCGACTTTTTTAAAAGGTATTGCTCGATACCAAACCGGTAAGCTGTAAAAGTGTGGGTGATTACTTCGGTGTAAATGGAGTGCTTTTAGAAGAACAATATCGCGACCACCTGAGTAATTTTCACGATTGGGATCAATTAGCCCATGCCAATGATTGGATATTATTTGAAGATAATGTTGGCCCGTTTTTAAGTTTAGATGAAACAGCGTTATCCCAAGGCGAACTTTATACAGTCCTTACCAACAAGGAAGCCAAGGGCAAAAAGGGAGCCCTGGTCGCGATGATTAAAGGGACCAACAGCGAAACGGTCAGGGCCATTCTGGAAAAAATCCCTTTGCGGAAAAGAAATAAAGTGCGGGAAATCACCCTGGATATGGCTGCCAGCATGGAGAAAATAGCACGGTATAGCTTTCCCAAGGCAACCCTGGTAACCGACCGGTTCCATGTGCAAAAGCTGGCCTACGACGCAGTACAGGAAATGCGTATTCAATATCGTTGGGAGGCAATTGACCAGGAAAACAAAGAAATAGAACTCGCCAAAGAAACCAATCAGAAATATATCCCGGAGATACTTGAAAATGGCGACACATTAAAGCAATTGTTAGCCAGAAGCAGATATCTGCTTTTCAAGTCTAACACGCATTGGTCCCCTTCCCAGATCCAACGAGGGGAGATTCTGTTTGCCAGGTATCCTTTGTTGGAACGCGCCTATAATCTTGCAATGCAATTGGGTTCAGTGTACAGTAAGACTAAGGATAAAGGAGTTGCTTTTACAAAACTTGCCTTGTGGTACGATAAGGTTGAGAAAGCAGGATTTAAATCATTCAATACGATTGCCCGTTCTATTGAATCCCATTACCAGACAGTTCTCAATTTCTTCAACAATCGCAGCACAAACGCTTCCGCTGAATCTTTTAACGCTAAGATAAAGGCATTTCGTTCTGCGTTTCGGGGTGTTAGAAATGTCAGTTTCTTTCTGTTTAGGTTAGCTAATATTTATGCTTAGCTATCTTCCCCCCAGATTTATCTCTTGATCCCTGCTGGATCAATCGGAAAAGTTGGGGGGGAGAAGTTG
>CAIRSO010000856.1 GCA_903881215.1 uncultured Bacteroidia bacterium | reverse complement strand
CCATCTTATCCTTGCTATTGATGGTTTTTACCGCATCCTGTAAAGTATTGTCAATGGTACTTATGATGCTGTAAAAGCCTTCCTCTCCGATGATATTTCTTGCAATATAGGCCATCAATTGTGCTTCAATAATTTTCCCTGAAATCTTGATACCTGCCTCATTATTGGGAACTCCATTCTTAACAGCATATTGCAGAAATTCGCTGAGGATAGTCCGTTTGCGCAAAAGATCTGCAAATTCAGCTCCCGTTTTAAGATTAGAAAGTTCTGCACGGTGCTTGTCAGCATAATCGAATGCATACTGGTAAACCAGCCCCTTTTGCATAATCTTGAATAGGTAGGTAGAATTACCTGTGGTATCGGCAGGTACAAAAATATCCGGCATGATTCCTCCTCCGCCATAGACAACCCTTTTGAGCCGCGTGAAATACTTCACCGTATCAGCATTATGTATACTGTCCTTTTGCTCCAGTTCGCCGTGAACAAAACGTCTTGAAAGGTCTGCGTAATAGTCTTCCGTTCCTTTCAGGTAGGATTTTTGAATACATCTGCCTGATGGAGTGTAATATCTTGCTACTGTCAGACGCATGGCAGAACCATCGTAAAACGGGATCTGTTCCTGAACCAATCCTTTTCCGAAAGTTCTTCTTCCGATGACGGTTCCCCGGTCGTTGTCCTGAACGGCCCCTGCGAAGATCTCACTGGCCGACGCTGAATATTCATCGACCATGATCACTACTTTTTTTCCAAAGAACTTTCCGCGGATCTCCGCATCAAACTCTCTCTTTTGTTGAGTTCTTCCGGCAGTATATACAATAAGCTCACCTTTGTCCAATAATTCGCTTACCATGCGGACGACAGAACTCAAATATCCTCCTGGATTCCCACGAAGGTCAACTATTACCTGCTCAGCTCCAGCACTTTCCAGTTTGGCCATTGCACCCATAAACTCTTCATAGGTTTTTTCGGCAAAACGTCCAATTTTAAGATACCCGGTTTTGTTGTCTATCATGTAAGATACGTCAACACTGTAAATCGGGATATCGCCTCTTGTGATGTTAAAAGTAAGCAGGTCCGGTAACCCTTTTCTCCATATACCTACCTTTACATTCGTTCCTTTTGGTCCGCGCAATTTCTTAAATACGAGTTCATTCTTGACGTTCTTGCCAACCAGGGTTGAATCTGCAACCTTTACAATTCTGTAGCCTGCACGAATCCCCAATTTTTGGGAAGGTCCGCCGGATATGACATCAATAACCATTACAGTGTCATTTTGAATAGAAAACTGGACACCTATACCACCAAAATTCCCCGTCATCTCTTCAGTAACTCCCTGCATTTCCTTTGCGGGAATATATGTGGTATGAGGATCCAATTGCTTGAGCACTTCAGGAATGGCATCTTCCACAATTTTCTTCGTGTTCACCTTATCTACATAATTGCCCTCGATTAATCCTATGACAACATCCATTTTACTCTTATTGGTAATCTTGGAAGGTAAAAGAGCCCCTATTTTTCTATTCTGTAATTTGATACCCAGCCATACCCCTAAGATCAGCGTTAATGCCAACAATAGAGGCATCCATGTTGATATTCTGTTTTTGCTATTTTCCATCTAACTGTCTGTATTCTAAAAATTAATTTTGTTCGAAATTTTTCTGACTTTTTACACTTTAGCACTAGGGAAAAGTTATGAGTTATAAGTTATGAGTTATG
>CAIRSO010000855.1 GCA_903881215.1 uncultured Bacteroidia bacterium | reverse complement strand
ACATGGGCAAAGAAAAACAGAAGGTCCAAACTGCGGAGTTAAACTAATTTGGCCGCAATTGACCTGCTTTTGCCCACAGACCGGATTATCTCCGGTTCAAAAAAATCAAATTAGATATTTAAGTTCAATATAAACTACTAACAAATCAAAAATCAATCCATTAAATCTATCATTATGAAAAATTACATCAAACATTTTTCAGTGCTTGTTTTAATTCTGATGAGCGCAGGTGCAACTTTCGGACAAAACAGAGGCAATATTAGGGGGGCTGTTACCGATGAATCCGGTTCCTTTTTGCCGGGTGCTGCGGTGGTTATTAAAAGCACAAATCTTGGAACAGCCACTAACATCAGTGGACAATTTTTGCTGCAAGGTGTGAAGAGCGGAGAGGTTGAAGTACTTGTCAACTACCTCGGGTATTCATCTGTTTCGAAAAAAATCACCATCGATAATGGTAAGACAGCTGAACTCAATTTCATGTTAAAAGAGCAAAATACAAATATCAACGAAGTTATTGTTTCCGGAATTATTGATGGTCAGCAACGGGCGCTGAATCAACAACGTTCTACCAACCAATTGATGCAGGTTCTTTCCATGGAACAAATTGGACGTTTCCCTGATTTAAATGTTGCGGATGCTCTGCGTCGTTTGAGTGGGGTCACATCTGACGGGGCGCAGGTACAACTTCGTGGTACGCCTGCCAATTTTACCAATATAACAGTCAATGGTGAGCAGGTAATGAGTGCCCAGGAATATAGCAGGCGCAATGAATCTTTGAACATCATTCCTTCGGATATCATCTCTTCTATTGAAGTGCAGAAGACGCTACTACCATCCAACGATGGAGATGCCATTGCCGGAACCATCAATATGCGCACTGGTACAGCCCTTTCACTCAAAGGCAAAGGAGTTATTGACCTTGGTTCCTCCTTCAGTTCACTTAGAGATAAAATTGGGGCTACTGGCAAAATAGGATACCAAAAACGGTTCACTCCATCGGCCAAAAACCCCAATGGAGTTTTTGGAATTGCTGCGAACTACAGTTACAACAATTCCGCCGCAGATTATGATCGGCTTGAAGCAAAATATTGGGTATCAAAGACTATATTAAACTCTTCATTTGCATCAACAGGAACAACAGCCTATGTTCCTACGGATTTTAGATATCGTTATCAAAATACAAACTCGACCCGTCAGGGTGGTACAATTACGTTGGACTGGGCACCAAATCTCGAGACTAAATTCGTTCTAAGTACCATGTACAACGAAAAAAATGATCTAGGTATCAATTATAGAAACCGGTATCGTTTCCGTGGAAATGTAGTCACCATGGGAGGTAATAAGTACGGAACTGACCGCGTCATGGCAATCTCTCAAGCCATAAACAACGATGAGCGGATGAGAAACTTAAATATCAATCTTGATGGTGAAACCGCCATCGGAAATTGGAAAATTGACGGAGGATTGTTCCTGAATAAGTCTTCCCGAAAATACAAAGTAGAATTGAATGATTTCTATGCTTATCCCGAGGCACGGGCAGGAAAGAATGGGATTGCTGCGGGAACAGTTGTTGGGGTAATTCCTGACATTACAACTCAGTTCCTAACCCTTGCCTACCCCATGCTTTCCCCCATAACCAATCCTGCTACCTCAAACAAAGTTGCTTTTGATGATCCGTATTTGCAACGTTTTCTCATGCGGTCAAATTTAGATGAAAACACAAACAGTCAAAATTTTACTGCCCGATTTAACGTATCAAAGAATTTTTTTATCGGGAGTGGAGCATCAACATTATCTTTTGGTGCGAAGGGAAAGTTTATGACAACAAGCAATTTACCTGAACACATTGATAGTTATGCCTTCGCCGGCTACTATGTAAATCCGTTTAGCGTCCCTGGAATGACAGATTTTATTCAAACAACTAACCTGTCAAGCAAATTTCTGAATGGTAACCTCAATTTTGGACCAGCCGCGGATCTTACTAAGATTAATGACTATTTCGCTTCCAAACCCGCGGCTGTCAGCGTAAATAAATACTACTCAAATACGATTTATGACATGGCTTATTATCGATCCGACGAGAAAGTGATTTCAGGCTATCTCATGGATAAGATTCAATTCAGTAAACTGCTGATCATTGCCGGTATCAGACTCGAATCTTCCCATTCGAACTATGATGCCAATAAAATTCGCCGCTTTATCAATCCATCTGCACCAACACAAAATGGTGATCCAACTGTATTCAATGATTATCAATCAACCCCTATTGATTCAGTGAGTAATTATACAATTCTACTTCCCAATATTCAAATGAAATATGATTTCAATAAAAATAACATTGCCAGAATATCTTATACAACAGGTTATTCCCGTCCAAATATCAGGGATTTAATTCCAAGGATGGATGTTTCGCAGGACGACAATTGGGTTCTTTTGGGCAATTCAACCCTTAAGCCAGCCTATGCCAACAATCTGGATCTCATGTATGAGTCTTACTTGAAAAATGTTGGTATTATTTCAGGAGGGTTGTTCTATAAAAATATCAAAAACTACCTGTATCTCAGCAGCCAGCAGATTACTTCGGGTGAATATGCCGGTTATTTTGCACAGCAACAACGAAATGGCGATAACGCTTCTGTTTTGGGTTTTGAAGTCAATCTGAATACGAGTTTGACATTCTTACCCGGCTTCCTGAAAAACCTTGTTTTTACCAGCAATTATACCTTCGTCAATTCAAAAGCCAAGGTGGATGACGTCAGGGGAATCATCAGACTCCCTGGACAAGCCAACCAGACTGGAAACATTGCACTGGCCTATTCCAACAAGAGATTCACCATCCAATCCTCTGCCAATTACAACAGTGAATATGTTGAGTCTTTGGGTAGCATTGCAGAACGGGATGTCTGGCGTGATGCCCACATGCAAATTGATGCCAATGCTTCCTGTAACCTTTACAAAGGATTGGTATTTTTTGCTGAGGCTACCAATATTTTCAATAGCGAATCATTTAGCTACATGGGGAACAAATCCAGGGTATACTCATTACAATTCGATGGAGCAAAGGGTAGGATTGGGTTTAGCTATAAATTTTAGTGTATTCTCCTGAAAATATAACACTTTTACCCTTTAATCAATCCTTTTATGAAGACTTTAAGAATCCTATTTCTCATCATTTCACTTCTCCCATTTCAGATTAAAACATCTGTTGCTCAAAATATTAACTACTCCGGCGAGTGGAAATTAAACAAGGAAAAAACAGGAACAGTTGGCGATCAACAATATTCCCTTGCAAGCATAAAAATCAACCTTACAAAGGATAGTTTATTGACAACCAGAGTATACGAAAACGTAAACGGGGAAGAGTATTCATTTGATGAGAACCTCTCTTTGAATGGCAAGGAAAGTGATATCACAGTATTTGGGATGCCAAGGACCGCGAAAGCAACTCTTTCCGGCAAAGACGGATTTCTAAGGATCGAATCCACAATCGTTGTTAATTCGGAGAAACATGCAACAAATGAGATTTGGTCGAGTGAAAAAGATGGCAAAACACTGACGGTTTCTTTTACCACCATAACATCTGGAATGGCGGATAAGATTGGGAAAAAATACTATGAAAAGGTAAATTAGTTATTTGTATTATACTTATTATCAATGACATAAAACAATATATGATTTATTCATATTTATACAATTGCTATGATCAACAATAACATTTCGAGAAAAGGTTTTATTGATAAATCATTTTCAGGGATTGCGGGCATTTCTTTGTCTTCAAGTGCCTTCTCTATGAATTCAGCCTCCTACAGGCGAATTTTAGGCGCAAATGACAGAATCAATATTGGCTTTCTGGGATGTGGCGCCCGGAGTAGCGGATTACAGCGGATGGTTAAAATGTCGGAAAAGGATAAAAATTTGGGTGTTGTTGCCGTTTGTGACATTTGGAAACTCAATAGGGAAAAGACTGCTGCGAATTGCGGTAGAATGTTTGGAAAAGATGTTAAGCAATTCAAGTATTCGGAAGAGATGCTTTTGATGCATGATTTAGATGCCGTTATGATAGGAACAGGTGATTTTCAACATGCCAAACTCCTCGCTGAAGTTGTTAAAGCAGGCAAAGATTGTTATTGTGAAAAGCCCATGGCCATCGATGTAGAAGAGGCTAAGTTCGCAAGGGATAGTGTCATAGCCTCCAAACAGGTTGTCCAGATGGGTTCAGAATGGTTGAGCGATCCTATTCAGCGAAAAGTGCGGGATATCGTTCGATCAGGCCGGTTGGGTCAGATAACCAAGATTGAGCAAGTCTGGAATGACAACAATCCCCGGTGGCATAATCCAAACGACCCCGATGTAGCAGCCATAAAAGAGGAAGATACAGACTGGAAAAGATGGTTATTAGGTAAACCTTATGTACCATTTGATCCCTGGAAATATTTTGAATTCAGAATATTCCGGGATTATTCTGGCGGAATTACTTCTCAATGGATGAGCCATGGAGTAGGTCTGGTTCACTTTTATACGGATACATCTGTTCCGGATTCTATGGTCGCCAATGGTGGAATCTTTGGCTGGCCGGATATCAGAGAAAATCCCGATACCTTCCAGGCACTTGCCACCTACGATAATAAAAAGTTTCTGTATTCATACACTTCAAATTATGCAAGTATGTTTGGAAATTATACTTGCATCCGCGGGAAAGATGGCTCCTTATTCTCCCTGGGAGGGGAAGGCAGCGCATGTTGGTTTTTTATACGTGAGCATCAAAATCTTCCTGCCGGTTTTGATTTTTATGAAGGTATAAAAGAGGCGGTAAAAAACGGCAAAGCCGAAATAGTAACGACCGAAGAATACAACATGAAGCTTGGCCCTGTGGTATTGAGCGATGACAGCAAGTTCCATCTTGACAATTGGGCAGATTGTATGCGTAGCAGAAACACTTCGACCAATGGGGATATTCACACCGGATTTGGGCATTCCATCGCCAGTATAATGGCCACACAGGCATACCGGGAGGGCAAAAAAATATATTGGGACAATAAGAAGGAAGAGATTGTTGACCATCCCACAAATAACATCATCAAATGAATCCAAGAATCGGGAACTATCGCTACAGGATACTTGCATTGGTATTTATGGCCACTACCATCAATTATTTTGATCGGAGTATAGTGGGAGTTATGGCTCCGACACTTCAAAAACTTTTCGACTGGTCGAACAAAGATTATGCAACCATCATGGTTTCATTTAAGGTTGCCTATGGAATTGGATTGCTTTTCATGGGAGGAATAATTGACAAATTTGGTACCAAGATTGGGTATACGATCTCAATAGTTATTTGGAGTATTTTCGGAATGTTGCATGCTGCAATCAGGCCTGCTTTCAGCCTCATAGGATTTATTGGAGCACGTTTTGGCCTTGGAATCGGTGAGGCTGGAAATTTTCCTGCTGCTATAAAAACTGTAGCTGAGTGGTTTCCAAAAAAGGACAGAGCTTTTGCAACTGGCATTTTTGATGCCTCTACCAGTGTAGGAGCAATAATAGCCCCTTTCGTGGTAGGGGCTATTGTCACCGTGGAAGGTGCTAACTGGCAAATTCCATTTTTAATAACTGGAGTTTTAAGCTCCATTTGGGTTTTTTTATGGCTGAAAACATATCAAAAGCCTGATGTTCATCCAAAATTGTCAAAAGAAGAATTAGCTTACATAAACAGCGATTCAGAAGAAGAGTCAACAGAAAAAATTCCCTGGTTAAATCTATTGCCAAAAAGGGAGACGTGGGCCTTCTCTTTAACAACTGTTACCGACGGTGTTTGGTGGTTTTATCTTTTTTGGGGAGCAAAATTCCTAGCCGAAAAATTTGATGTGAACATTGAAAATATTGGTCTTCCTTTCCTTGTGATATTTATTTT
>CAIRSO010000854.1 GCA_903881215.1 uncultured Bacteroidia bacterium | reverse complement strand
TTGGGCTGAGCAACATGGAAATGACAGGATCTATGGCCATCGACAGGGAGTTGAAGCGGTTAGATCCGTTGTTGAGGGTGCAGGAGAGATAGGGATACATTATCTTACCTTGTATGCATTTTCTACCGAAAACTGGAATCGTCACAAAGAGGAGGTGGATGCACTGATGGGTTTATTGGTTCATGCGATTGTAGCAGAGACGGATAACCTGCATAAAAACAATGTGTCGTTGAGGGCCATCGGCAATATTGCTTCTATGCCAGAGGAGGTTCAAGCGAATCTGGCAGGTGCCATTGCCAGAACAGCGGATAATACCGGACTAAAACTCGTACTTGCTCTTAGTTATTCAGGTCGGTGGGAGTTGGCAGAAGCCGTTAAAAATATGACAGATGAGTTAAAAAATAACAAAATTGACAAAAGTAGCATCAATGAGGAGATGATTGGAAAATATCTTCCTACATTTGGCCTGCCTGATCCGGAACTGCTGATTCGTACCGGCGGTGAATTCAGGATCAGTAATTTTCTTCTTTGGCAGATCGCATATACGGAGTTGTATTTTACACAGAAGTTATGGCCCGACTACCGCAAAGAGGATCTTTTTGAGGCAGTTGAAGATTTCCAAAGGAGAGAAAGACGGTTTGGAAAAACCAGTGAACAAATTAGAATCTGACATGGTCAAAAGAGTTGTAGTTATATTTTTTGCTTTATTTTTTAGTGCTCATTTGTATGCACAAACAGTAGCTGACAGTACTAATTTCTCCGTTTTTTACGATAGTCCCAAACATTATACGTTGGCCGGGATCGAGATTAGCGGCATCCGGTTTCTGGATACTGAAGTTTTAAAAGGCCTTTCCGGGTTAAATATAGGTGATGACATTACCATTCCCGGCGATATGGTTACCTCTGCCCTGAGAAAATACTGGAAGCAAGGCCTATTTTCTGATGTGAAAATCTCAGCAACAAAAATCGTAGATGGTAAAATTTGGCTGAACATATTCCTTCAGGAGCGGCCACGACTCTCTGCCAAGAACTATCATGGCGTTAGCAAGAGTGAAAAGGAGGACATCGAAAAGCAGGTAATGATGCTCATCGGCGGACAGGTAACAGATAATCTAGTCAATACCGCTCAGAGACAAATACTTAGTTTTTACCAGGGGAAAGGCTTTTACAACACCGAAGTGAGTATTGTTCAAAAAGATGATACCACCAAACAGAATCAACTGGTGCTCGATATTTTTGTCAACAAAAAGACAAAAGTGAAGATCAGCTCAATTGAGTTCGTAGGTTCAAAACAGTTGTCTACCTTCATTCTGGAGAAATCCATGAAAAAGACAAAAGCCAAAAAACTTTTGAATTTTTTCTCCTCCAAAAAATTCCTTCAGGATAAGTTTGATGAAGATAAGATCAACCTGATCAAAAAATACAATGAAAATGGATACCGCGATGCCATCATCCTGTCCGACACTATCATCAAGGACACGACAAATAATTCGGTAAAGCTCAAATATTGGATTGACGAAGGCCGGCGGTATTATATTAGAAATATCCGTTGGGTAGGAAACACAGTTCTTACGGACGTTCAGCTTTCAAGGGCCCTCGGTATCAATAAAGGAGATGTTTTTGACCAGAAACTGCTTGATAAACGCCTCACCGAGGACGATGATGCTGTTTCAAACCAATACCTGAATACCGGTTATCTATTCTTCAACCTTAATCCGGTAGAAGTAAAGGTTGAAAACGATTCTATTGATTTTGAGATGCGAATCGTAGAAGGTTCACAGGCAACCATCAACTCCATTACTATCTTAGGGAATACCAAAACCAACGAGCATGTAGCCCGTCGTGAGTTGTATACACGACCAGGTCAGCTTTTCAGCAAAGAAAATATTATCCGGTCAGTTCGTGAGTTATCACAGATGGGCCATTTTAATCCGGAAGCAATAAAACCCGATGTGGTTCCTCATCCTGAAGATGGAACGGTCGACATTAACTACGAATTGGAAGAGCGTGCCAACGACCAGGTGGAACTTTCAGGCGGCTGGGGCGCAGGAATGTTTGTCGGTACTGTCGGATTGAAATTCTCCAACTTCTCTGTCAGGAACATTGGCAACAAAAAGGCTTGGCGACCTCTTCCTACCGGTGATGGTCAAACTTTGACGCTGCGCGCGCAAACCAACGGATCATACTATCAATCTTATAGCTTTTCATTTACTGAACCCTGGTTAGGCGGGAAGAAACCTAACTCCTTTACATTCTCTGTCTATTATTCAAAACAGACGAGTGGTAACAGTGCTTACAACTATGGCGGTTATGGAGATAGTATGTACGGAGGAGGCTATGGCAGCGGATATGGAAGTGGTTATGGTAGTAGCTATGGCAGCGGATATGGAAGCGGATACGGAAATAGTTACAACCAATTCAACTATGACATTACCGAGAAAATGGGTGTATTGGGTGCCTCAATTGGTCTGGGTTACCGTTTGAAACGGCCGGACAACTATTTTACCTTGTACCACGAATTATCCTATCAGAGATATATTCTTGATAACTGGAAATATTTCATCTTCCAGAATGGTACATCGAATACCCTGGCTTTCAGAACAGTATTCGGAAGAAATTCTACTGACAGTCCGCTGTTTACCAGAAGAGGATCAAATTTCTCCTTCTCAGTGGCATTTACTCCTCCATTCTCCCTCTTTTCAAACAAGGATTACAGCAGTACCACCATGACTTCCGCCGAGCGGTACAAATTGATTGAATACCACAAGTGGTCGTTCAAAGCGGATATCTTTACACCGCTTCAAGCCAGGCCTGATGCTAAATTGATTCTCAGAACCAAATTCGAAGCCGGACTTTTGGGCTATTACAACAAAAATCTTCGTTCACCTTTCGAATCCTATAAATTGGGGGGTGACGGTATGTCTGGTTACAGCTCTTACGGAAGTGAATACATTGGTTTACGCGGATATGAGAACAACTCGCTGACTCCTCCTCAGGGTGGAAATGTCTATGAGAAAATTACGGTAGAACTTCGTTATCCGGTCACTTTGTCGCAATCGGCAACCATTTATGGCCTCGGATTCCTCGAGGCAGGTAATTCCTGGTACGATATCTCAGATTTTAATCCTTTCAGCATCAAAAGATCTGCAGGTTTGGGAATCAGGATCTTTCTGCCAATGTTTGGTTTGATGGGATTTGACTGGGGATATGGTTTCGACGACGGCTATACCAAAGGAACAGGTGGCAGTCAATTCCACTTTATCATGGGACAACAGTTTTAAAAGTTTGGCCTGAAATTTGCTATATTCTTGATAAAAATAGAATGAAAATGAAAAAGCTTATTTTTTTAGGAATTTTTACCCTTCTGTGCATGTCTGCAAGTTTTGCTCAGAAATATGCCTATGTGGATACTGATTATATCCTTGGCAAATTGCCCTCTTATGTAGCCGCTCAAGAGCAACTGGATAAACTATCACAGAAATACCAGAAAGAACTGGAAACTCTCCATGCAGAGCTGGATCAGATATACAAGGATTACCAGGGTGAAGTGGTTTTGCTGTCGCAGGATATGAAAAGGAAACGTGAAGAGCAGATCGTCAACAAGGAAAAAGAATACAAAAAACTGCAACGTCAGTATTTTGGTCCGGACGGGGATTTGGCCAAAAAGAAAGAAGCCCTGGTAAAACCTGTTCAGGACGAAGTTTTCAATGCCATCCAAACCATTGCTGAACAGGGATCTTATTCCATGATCTTTGACAAAGCAGGAAGTATGACGATGATCTACACCAATCCAAAATTTGATCTGAGCGATCAGGTGTTACAAAAACTTGGATATAAAAATTAATGTTATAAATTTGCGCCATAAAAATTAAATCAGATTGATCATGAGACATTTCTTAAGTGTAATAACTTTTTCTCTTCTTCTATTCGTTGGAGCTTCTGCTTCGGCCCAAACATTGAAATTCGGTCACATTGATTTTCAGGGTTTGATCTCCACTATGCCTGAACGTGAAGTCGCACAAAAGGCGATGGCCAAGATGCAAACAGATCTTGAATCACAATTGGCTGTTATGCAAAAAGAGTACCAAACAAAAGGACAGGAGTATGTTGCTTTGGTGAAACAAGCCACTATTACCGACGCTATTCGACAAGCTAAAGAGGGAGATATTCAGAGTCTCCAGGAAAGAATACAAACATTCCAGCAACAAGCTCAGGACAATCTTCAGAAAGAAGAGACAAAACAATTTCAGCCTGTAGTCGAAAAAGCCCGCAAAGCTATCGGTGAGGTGGCTAAAGAACAAGGGATGTTGTATGTTTTTGAAGTAAACAGCGTTTTGTATTTCAATGCTGCACAGTCGACAGATATGATGCCATTGGTGAAAACAAAACTTGGATTGAAATAGTCCGGTTCGATAAAAAATATATTAAAGGGTGCTGGAAAGCACCTTTTTTTTATGAATAATTAGTAGTTTCGATAGTTAAAATATTGTTTATGTCGGAAAACTATCAACCAATTGGTGTATTTGATTCAGGTTACGGCGGACTAACCATTTTTAAAGAATTACTCAAGGAATTGCCTCAGTACGACTACATTTATTTGGGTGATAATGCACGGAATCCTTACGGGACACGTTCATTTGAAGTGGTTTATGAGTATACCTGGCAGGCAGTGCAACATCTTTTTGAACAAGGATGCCAATTGGTGGTTATTGCCTGTAACACAGCCTCGGCCAAAGCACTTCGCAACATCCAGCAACTTGACCTGCCGGTAACATACCCCGACCGACGCGTTTTGGGGGTCATCAGACCAAGTATTGAGATGATTCCGGAGATGACTAAAACGGGTCATGTTGGTGTCCTTGGGACTATTGGAACTGTATTGTCGGGATCCTATCCCCTCGAGATAGCCAAAATATCTCCTGACAGCCCTATCACGGTAGTTCAGGAGGCTTGCCCAATGTGGGTGCCCATCGTTGAAAATAACCTGATAAATAGCCTTGGAGCTGCCTCTTTTGTGGAGGAGAACCTTGCTTCACTTTTTGCCAAAGATCCTTTGATCGATACAGTGATTCTGGGTTGCACGCATTATCCTTTGTTGTCAGAAATAATTTATCGGTTTTTACCTCCCGGAGTCACCTTACTTAACCAGGGACCGGTGGTAGCCGAAAAGCTTAAAGATTACCTTTCCAGACATCATGAAATGGATGCTCGCTGCTCAAAATCCGGACGAAGGGATTATTTTACCACCGAATCATCAAAAAATTTTGATTTACTGGCCAATCTGTTTGTTGGCAGTGAGGTCAAATCACAACATGTTAAATTGGGATAAATTATTGATTGGGTCCCCCAATCAATAATTTATCCATCAATCCCACATTTTCCTCCAATACCTGTAGATACCGCAATTGCGACAGGGATCTGTCCTTGTTGTGCTCGGGATAAGAAATTTTGTAATAGGTATCCCCATTCAGGTAATCAGAGAGAAATCGGATGGTTTGTTCCCATACCATATACCGACAGG
>CAIRSO010000853.1 GCA_903881215.1 uncultured Bacteroidia bacterium | reverse complement strand
CCCAATTGGAATGATCCTTGTGGATTTCGGCAGGAAGATGAATAAAAAGACGAAGGTCTTTTTTGTTTTCGACTGTTCGGATAGTTATGGTCATAGAGCAAAAATAAAAAAAGTTTTGATACGAATAAACCTGTCAGGTTTTCGAAACCTGACAGGTTTATTTATCTTTTATCTTGTTAAACAAATCCCACAAGACAATTCCTACACTAACAGAAATATTGAAGGAATGTTTCGTTCCGTACTGTGGAATCTCAAGAGTCAGATCACAAAGGTCAACTGCTTCCTGTTGAACTCCTTTGACCTCGTTGCCGAATACCAATGCCAGTTTGCTCCCTTTTGGGGGATGGAAGTCGGGAAGAGTGATACTATTCTCAACCTGTTCGACAGCAATGATTGTATAGCCTTGCGATTTCAGGGTACTGATGACTTCCAGAGTTGAAGCGTTAAATTCCCAAAGTACTGTATTTTCTGCACCAAGGGCGGTCTTTCTGATCTCCTTATCGGGTGGAACAGAGGTAATTCCGCAGAGATAAATTTTCTCGATCAATAAGGCATCTGAGGTTCTGAACACTGATCCGACATTATGGCTACTGCGGATGTTATCCAAAACAACCACCAGCGGTATTTTGGATAACTGTTTAAATTCTTCGGTACTGGGCCGTATAAGTTCTCTGTTTTCCAGTTTTCTCATGGAATTACCAGCTTACATTTTTCCGTTTGACAGGCATCGTCATACATCTGGCACCGCCACCTCCACGGGCAAGTTCAGATCCGGCAATGGTAATTACAGCCCTTTTATAGTCTTCAATATTCACCTTGTTTTCAATTACATCCATGGCCTTGATGATCTCGAAACCATTGCGGTTCATCTCCTCCAGGGTCTTTTCGTTGCGTTCGTATCCAATAACTTTTCCGGGGGCGATGGCAAAAAAATTGGCTCCACTGTGCCACTGTTCCCGCTCCATGATCCATGGGTCTCCATGCCCACCACAATTGATTGGGGTAAGCTCCATCCCACAACGTTCAAGGGCCTTCAACAAACTTGCCTCTTCTCGGATGGAGGTGACCTTACCATTGTCGATCGTTATTTTGATGGTATGGAATTTGGTCTTCTTAAGAATCAGGGGTTCATAGACCATACAGGCATTCTTATCCAGAAAGGTAAAGGTCATATCCAAATGGATGAATGACTCAGGTGTTAAGGGCAACTCCTGAACAATTATGTGCTTTATGCCCTCTTTCTTATCCTTAATGATCTCAGTCAGCAGGTCAATACCTTCGGTGGATGTCCGTGCTCCACTGCCAATCAGAATGATATTTTCGTTCGCAATCTCAACGTCACCACCTTCGATGGTAGCATTTCTATATGCATTTTGGCCTCCTGCAACACGCTCAGGATTAATGGTGGGAACGCCAAAAGCAGGATGGTCCCTGAATATTGTCTCCATAATAATTGACTCGCGTTCCCTTACCTTACTGGCCATTTTCCCTATCAGAACTTCATTTCCGACCGTAATAGCCGAATCGCGCGTAAATAGAAAGTTATGAAGCGGACGCATGGAATAACGTTCACTACTGAGAAATTTAGTCAGATTGTCACGGTTGAGAACGACTCCCTCTATAAGTTGTTTGGCAAGGATATGAGGAGGCATGCTGAGCAAAAGATCCAGCTCAGAATAGGCTTCTTCTTGCTTGCAAACGTTACGGATAAGTGTCTCTTTGGTAAGATCGTTGGAAAGAGCTTCAATCAGAAGCTGTTTGACTTCATATGTTTTTGTAATTTTGTTCAGGACCTCCTTTAGTTCAAAATATTCTTTGGTGGCGACCGAAAGATTGAGAATATCACTGTAAAGTGCCCTTTCCGCATTCTCCGGAGTCATATTTTCGACCTCTGACCCGGGACTGTGCAGGATAACTCCCTCTAATTCCCCAATCTCGGAGGTGACATTTACATTAATTTTATCCATAAATAAAGGCTATATCTGGTTGACTGCTATTTTCAGCTCAAATATATTGAATATTGGGTAGGTAAAGAATGTTAAACAACCATTATTAACGGATCATAATTTGTGATATGGCTGAATCCTTTCTTAAATTTGCAGACAGTTATGACGACTCTGCATAGAAATTTGTATCTGTTCCTGGTACTCCAGATTGTTCCGGTTGTGATCTTTGCCCAGACTACCGGGACTAAAGTTGGTGTTGAGAAAGATTCTGTCGCAGCACAGGCTGATACTTCCATGCATTATTTTCTTAAACCCATCGATATTTTTCCTGACAAAAAGGACATGAAGCCCAGAGCGCTGAGAGAATATACATCGTTGGAGTACAAGGTCAAAAAAGTATATCCGATGGCCAAAGTTGCGGCCATTAAGCTTGCTGAATACAACAGGGTGTACACCACTTTCAAAACGGAGCGTGAACGCAAAAAATATGTTAAAGGTGTTGAAAAGGAGCTATTTGCCGAATTTGAGGAGGAACTCAGAGTAATGAGGGTTTCAGAGGGTCGTATCCTTATAAAGCTCCTTGACAGGGAGACAGGTAATTCCTCTTTTGAGATCATCAAGGAGTTTAAGGGCGGATTCCCGGCATTCTTCTGGCAGTCGGTTGCAAGGCTGTTTGGCCATGATCTTAAGGCTCAATGTGACCCGGTTATGGAAGACAGGCTGATTGAATACATTATCATGCAAATAGATCTTGGTTTAATTTGATACCTCAAATTAAACCAAGATCTCACTGAACTCCATCTTTTGATTGATTTTCTCAATAAGCCTGAAGGTACTTTCCTCTTTGTCCAGCTCAATTCGCTCAAATCCCATCTTTAAAATACTCTCTGCAAAACGAGTGATTTGCATTAGAAGTACCGGATCCCCTGAAGCATTCTCGGCATATAATCCTGCAGGATAGCCAGAAGTTTGTTGGCTATTTTCCATTAAATTTAATTTCGTCACACCTGTGGAATCATGCACAGATAGATTATGCTCTTTTTTCCTTCCATGAAAGGAAAGCGTTAGGGAGGCTGCTGAGCCATTGTGAAAATTAAGATGGATGTTAACAACATCCGGTTTGAAGCTGGAATTGGGAATTGAGCAGACACTTATTCGCGATGGTTCAGAATCAGCAATGCTTAGCACCATGAGAACATTATGGAAGAGTAATTCCTGAATAAAATCTGTCTTTCCAGGCGCAACCTGATGAATCTCAATTAATTTTGATTTTGATTCAATGTTTTTGCCGATTAAAAAGGCCGGATGAAAACGAAAATCGTTTCTGATTTGAATAGAGGTATTTCCCTCTTCAGCCAAGCGCATAAGATTAACCCTTTCAGCGCATGACATCATTTGTTTTTCAGGCAGAAATAAATGACATCCTTTACGAACCAGACCAGCCAGGAAATTATAGGAAGTAAAATCTGGATCGGCAACACAAATCATATTGCAGTTGGGTGAAAAGAACTTTTCATGAACTCCATTTTGATTTCTGATATCATCAGAAACCACAATCTCCCACTTCACATTTCTAATTGTGCGAAGTGAGGCGATGAATGCATCATCAGGCTTCTTTGGACTTAAAAAGGCTCCATATAACATCTCGTTGTAAATGTAGTTTTTTAGGTCTTTGACCGGACTTTCAGTTTCTTTTATTTATCAACTTTCATCTGTTTATAATTTGTTTTTCAACTGTCAGATGGAATCGCCCTGAGGGTTATTATCTTTTTTATTTAAGTTTCGCATCAACTTCAAGCCGCATTTAGCGCGGCCTTCATTTTGATGATTTTTGTAATTGACTGATTACCATCAGCTATTTTATTTAATATTTCTTCCATATCTATTTCGAAAATATCGGCTATCAAAGCTATAAGTTCTAACAGATAACCCCATATTTTCTCAACGACAGTTAATTCCAAAGTCTCAGTGCCAGCCTGTCTGAACAGCTCTCCCATACTTTCATAATCGAGTAACCTTTTGGCCAGTGATAGTATGTTGTACTGCATCAAACAAATAGTCGTATCAGCAATTTGCGCATCAAAATCCTGAGATTGGCTTTTACCCAGTCTCAAGTAATTTTTTGCCTCCTTGAAGAAAATTTCGACAGCCCATCTAATACTACTTAAATATCTAAAATAAAAATTAGTAAAAGTGATGTTAATTGCTTATCTTCAAATTGTTAGAAACAAAGATTAAAGCAAAAAACAATCACTTTCAGGATGAAAAATACGAAAAAAAAGTTGAATAACCAATCACAAGT
>CAIRSO010000852.1 GCA_903881215.1 uncultured Bacteroidia bacterium | reverse complement strand
TTAATTCCGATTACTTTCAGATCTTCCATGCAAGCAGGAGAACCGGCAATTACCATGATAGCACGTTTATGCAGCTTGCCGAAAAGTTCAGGAGCCAAAGTGGCGTATTCTTCATCCGAACTGCAAAGAACTACGAGTTTGGCTTTGGCTTCGATGGCTGACTGAACCGCTTCATCAATGGTATCAAACCCATTGTGGTCGATTACCTCATAACCCGCTGCAGCAAAGAAATTACAGGCAAACTGAGAACGGGCTTTGCGCATGGCCAGGTTGCCGATGGGCAACATACAGACTCTGGGTCTGCCCGATTGGGCAGAATACTGATCTGTGGCATAACGAACTGCCTCCAGTTGCTGGGCACCTCTGAAGAGTTTGAGGGTTTCAACCTCCGCACCCTCCACCGTACGATCTTCCGGCTCAAAAAGAGAAAGATCCAATCCTGGCTCCAGCAATTCATTGATATTGGGAAACTGATTAACGCCCAACACATTTTCCCGACGCGAACCAATGGCGCTTCTTCGTTTTGCGGACATCTCTTTCACCTCCGACTGAACAATTCCTACTCTAAATGATGCCACAAAACCACCTTGGTCCTGCACCTTCAGAAAAAGTGTCCAGGCCTGTTCTGCGATCGAAGCTGTCAAAGTCTCAATGTAATAGGATCCTGCAGCAGGGTCTGCAATTTTATCAAGATGAACCTCTTCCTTCAACAGTGCCTGCTGATTGCGGGCGATGCGTTCTGCAAATGCGGTTGGCTGTTCGTAAATGGCATCGAAGGGTAAAACGGTGAGTGAATCGGCACCTCCCAGAACGGCAGACATGGCCTCAGTTTGTGTTCTGAGCATGTTGACGTAGGGATCATAGATGGTTTTATTCCAGTTTGATGTCTCACAATGTGCGTACATTTTGGCCGCACAAGCACAAAAATCGCCTTTCCCGGTAGATTCTTCACACTCACAAACAGGGTTGTAAGCTTTTACTATATTAGCCCACAGCATACGGGCCGCCCTGAGTTTTGCAAGCTCCATGAAATAGTTGCCGCCGATGCCAAAATTGAACCTGATTTTTTTAGCAGCCAAGGCAGAATCGACGCCCAAATCAGTTAGTCTGGTCATGTATTCGGCACCAATAGCCAGCGAAAATCCAAGTTCCTGAACGATGGAAGCTCCGGCATTGTTGAAATGGACGCCATTAACTGCGACCAAATGCATATTTGGATATTTCTCACTCCATTCTACCATTGTTTTTACTTTCTGAAAAACTTCCTGCTCGTTGTCACAAAACTTACCTCTAAGCGTGAATCTCCCGATAGGGTCGTGGTTAAGAGAAAAGTTCAAAGAAGCGGGTTCAGCGCGAAGTTCAATCAGGACAGCCAGTAAGATTTCGAAAAACTCCTTGGTTTTGCAGGAGCAATTAAAATTGATCTCGACAGCCTCCAATTGAATGTCTTTGAGCAATGATTTCAAATCGGCAACTGTAACCAAACGGCATCCCCTGAACACAAAACCAAGGGAAGTAATGCCCTTGTTAAGAATTTCCAGAGCTTTCCCATTTGCTGATTCAAAGTCAGTTACAAGAATATCCTGCCGTACTAGCCATTCGTTTCCTGATTTCTTTTTGCCCCTTACATAAGGGAATTGTCCCGGCATACTTTCCGGAAAATCCAATCCTTCAATATTTTCTGCACGGTAGTAAGGACGAACACTAAAGCCCTCATTTGTTTTCCAAATAAGGCTCTTCCCGTATTCTTTTCCCTTAAGGTCGAGGTTGATTTGTTCTTCCCATGTGGCCGTCGATATGGGTGGAAATTCGGAGAGTAATTTTATATCTTTCTCATTCATAGCACACTAACTATTAACCAATATCAGAGTGCAAAGTTAAGCCTTTCCATATAATAATCTGAAAAAGTGTAATATTTTAACGTTAAATTCCACAACCGAATAAAATCACCAACCGCTATATGTAGTGTCAAACAATTGATTTTCGAAAAGTTGAAAAGTTTAACATAAGTAAATTGGCTTTTGCATGAGGATTTCCGGTTATTGGTTTATTTTTAGCATTATTATATCTTTAGAATCTGGTTAAGTACTTTCTAAGTATTATCAAACTCAAATTAAATATGAAAAAATTATCTTTTTTTCTGGTTGTACTTCTTGGATTCTTTTACAATCAGGGCTTTGCGCAGAAAACCTATCAACCTACCTGGGAATCCATTGATAGCCGACCGGTTCCGGCCTGGTTCGAAGATGCGAAATTTGGCATCTTTATCCACTGGGGATTGTATTCAGTTCCCGCTTACAGCCCTACCAAACGGGATAAAGTGGGGATTTACGAACAATATGCCGAATGGTACTGGAGCCGTTGGGTGAAACCATCCAAGACCCAGCAATTTTTCATCGACTATCACAACCGGGTCTATGGCAAGGATTTCAAATACCAGGATTTCGCCAACCTTTTCAAGGCCGAGATGTTTGACCCAGATGCATGGGCCGAACGTTTTAAAGAAGCCGGCGCCAAATATGTGGTGCTCACCTCCAAACACCATGAAGGTTTTACACTCTGGCCCAGCGAGCAGAGCTGGAACTGGAATGCCGTGGATGTTGGTCCGCACCGCGATCTGTGTGGCGACCTATCAAAGTCAGTTAAAGAGAAGGGTCTCAGAATGGGATTCTACTATTCGCTTTATGAGTGGTTCAACCCATTATACAAATCCAATCTGACGCAATATGTTGATGAACACATGATTCCGCAAATGAAAGATCTGGTTACCCGATATTCGCCTGATATCGTCTGGACTGACGGGGAATGGGACCATCCGAGCGAGGTTTGGAAAAGCACACAGTTTCTTACCTGGTTGTACAATGAGTCGCCCGTTAAAAATACAGTTGTGGTTAACGACCGGTGGGGCAAGGAAACCCGCAGCAAGCATGGCGGTATCTACACCACCGAATATGATCTGGTGCACGAAGGGAATTCACTTGATACCAAATTTGACCATCCCTGGGAAGAGTGCCGCGGCATTGCGGGTTCTTTCGGGTACAACAGAAACGAAGTACTCGAGGATTACTCCACCTCCGAAGAACTGGTGCATATCCTGATCAACAAAGTCGCTCGCGGCGGAAACCTGCTACTCAACATTGGCCCTACTGCCGATGGTCGCATCCCTGAAATCATGCAGCAAAGGCTGGCAGATATGGGAAGCTGGCTCAAAGTTAATGGTGAAGCAATCTATGGCACCCGCAAATGGGAAAAAGCCCCGGTGGTTAATAAGGATACCAAAATCTATTTTACAAAAAAAGGAAATGATTTGTATGTAATTGTCACCAAATGGCAAGATAAACCCATTGTGATAGAAGGCATTGAGAATGCACAATCCGTCTCGATGTTAGGCTTCAGCGGCAAGGTTAAATATTCGGCTTCCGGCAGCAAATTAACGATTACCCCGCCTGCAGTTACCCCGGGAAATGCTCCTTGCCAATATGCATGGGTATATAAAGTACAAAATGCCGTGAAATAGGTTCATGCATTATTTTAGTCGGTTAATTGAACATATTTAATAATTTTGAGTTATATCCCGAAGAGGACTATCTCATACTCCATCCTATGGCAAAATTCAAAGAGAGACCAATAAAAAAACCGACGCACATGATTAGGTATTGTTATTCTGTTTCACTGTTGGTTGTTCTGTTAATGGCAGGTTTCCAAAGTAGGTCCCAAACTTATCAGGAGGCCAAAGACTTGGCATACAACGGTCAGCGGATGCAGGCAAGGGAAGTCTGCCGTAAAATCCTGGCAAAAGAATATGACTCTGATGTAGCCGTTCTCATGGCCAGGACCTTTGCCTGGGACGGACAATATGATTCATCCCGTGTTGTGATCGCTGAAGTTCTGAAGCGTTATCCTACCCACTGGGATGCTCTGGACGCAATCTCGGATGTGCAATACTGGGACAAGAAATATACCGAAGCCATCGCTTATTGCGACATCGCCTTGTCTAAGGATGCCAAAGACCAGCATTTCATGCTCAAAAGGGCTGTTCTGCTTAATGCAAAAGGTGATTATGACCAGTCGGTTGGTCAGCTGGAATCCATCCTGAAAATTAATCCGGCGAATGCCGAAGCCAGGAAAAAACTCTCTGACATCCGGCTCGACCAGCAGAAAAACAGGATCCGGCTTGTCTACACCTACGATTTCTTTGAAAAAAATGCAAACAAAGACCCCTGGCATCTGGCAGCTTTTTCCTATGCGAGGAAGGCTTCTTTCGGCACCATAATTGGACGGCTCAACTGGGCTGAACGGTTTGGCTCAAAGGGCTTTCAATATGAGATGGATGCTTATCCAAAACTCAGTGAAAACAACTACCTCTACCTCAACGTGGGGTATTCCGATCTGACCATTTTTCCCAAGATCAGGTCAGGAGCCGAGTGGTACCACAGCTTTCCAAAAGCTTTTGAAGGATCTTTAGGTATGCGTGCCCTCTTTTTTACCAATTCCAATACCTACATGCTTACCGGTACTGTTGGAAAATACACGGGAAATTATTGGATATCCCTACGATCGTTTGTAACTCCTTCATCCAATGGGACTTCCGTTTCAGGTTCCATTCAGGCGCGCCGCTATTTTACAGATCCTGAGAATTACCTCGGACTACGACTGGGGTATGGTGTCTCACCCGACGACAGAAGTTATGGTGATGGTAGCGCCTCTTATCTTAAACTTAAATCTCAATCGGTACGGGGTGAGTTCAACCATCTTTTCAACAAAATCTGGACCCTCAATATAGGAGCCTCTTTGTCGCATGAAGAATTTGCCGCAGTAGGTTATGTTTTGAATTACTCGTTCGACTTTGGGATTGGAAGATCCTTTTAACCCAGCCAATCATGGAATACACCCCTCCTTTTCAATACTTGCTTCGTCAATCGTTCAAGCGCTTTATTTCTTTGAGTTTGATCCTTATCGGACTGGTCATTTTTGTAAGGTTTTATGAGATTCTTTTTATCTCAGGGAAAGCAGGTTATCCAACCGGCAGCACAACTGAGTTGCTTTTTGGCATCCGGTTCGACCTGATGCTTGCATTGAAATTATCTGCCATCCTGTTGGGCCCATTTCTTGTTATTGATTATTATAACATGAAGGTCGCCAGGATATTTATGGCCACTGTTTCGATCATTGTGGTGGTTGGGGAGGTGATGCTGCTTCGCTATTTCTCTACTACCAGGATACCATTGGGGGCAGATATTCTAGGCTATTCGGCTGCTGAAATAAATCAGACTGTCGGGGCATCAGGCGAGATGAACCTAACAACTCTGGCGCCCATCCTTGTCTTTTTTCTGCTTTCCGTTTATGTTTACTTTAAATGGCACTATTTTAAAGTTTCATCTTTGGTTATCAAGCTTTACATCATCTTTCTGCTGTTTGCGATGATTCCCCTGAACAATTATAATCCGGATCCTGTAGATTATAAGAACGAATTCAGCATGAACATTGCCGCTAACAAATTCAATCTTTTCAGTGGGAGTTTATTAAGATTCTACCAACAAAAAGAGGGACCTACCAATTTCGTATTAAATGCCAATTCGAAACCGGAGAATGACCTTACCAAGGATGCCGTTGAGCAGTCGAATCTGAATAAACCTTTGGTTGAGCAGGCAGGAGATCAAGGAAATACGTTGACAAGCTCAGGAGATACAATGGCTGGAAAGGCTCCAATAAAAGCTCAGTCAACCGGAAATCCATTTACATATGTTAGTCAGGACTTCCCATTCCTTCATCAGGAAAATACGCCGGATCTGCTGGCACCATTCTTCAAACCCGGCACTCAGGCACCCTCTGTGGTGTTTATTCTGGTGGAAAGTTTGGGTCGTGCCTACACAGGCGAACAGGCTTATCTGGGTAGTTTTACCCCATTCCTTGACTCACTGATGAGCAAGAGTCTTTATTGGGAGAATTGTCTGAGTACATCAGGCCGTACCTTCAGTGTGATACCGTCATTGTTGGCATCACTACCATTTGGTGAGAAAGGGTTTGCCGATCTGGGTAATAAAATGCCCGATCATCTGAGCCTTGTTAATTTATTGATCAACAGGGCAGGATACACCTCCTCGTTTTATTATGGAGGTGATCCGACATTCGATGCAATGGGACCTTTCATGCTAAAACAAGGAGCCACCAAAATTGTTGGGATCAGGGATTTCGGCCCAGGTTACAAGCAACTTCCTTCCGATAAAAACGGATATTCATGGGGATATGGTGACCGTGATATATTCAGAAAATATCTGACCGATCTCAAAGCAAATGAAAAGGAAAAGCGGGTGGATGTCATGCTTACATTATCCATGCACAGTCCATTTATGGTTCCTGATCAGCAACATTACAACAATCAGGTTGAAAAAAGGATGGGCGAAATCAATATCTCGGAAACAGAGAAGCAATACAACCGGCAGTACATTCCTCAATTTGCGACCATGTTGTATTTTGATGATGCCCTACGGTATCTTTTTCAGGAATTCAGCAAGTTGAAGAGCTTCGAAAACACCATTTTCGTCCTTACCGGTGACCACCGGATGCCCGAAATCCCAATAAGCACCCAGCTTGACAGGTTTCATGTGCCACTCGTCATTTACTCACCGCTTCTAAAACAACCTGAAGTTTTCTCATCCATCGTGACGCACTACGATGTAACTCCTTCCCTCCTGGCTTTGCTGAAAAATCGGTTAAATCTTTCACTTCCAACTGTAACGTCCTGGATCGGGCATGGGTTGGACACCAATCCTTTATTTCGTAACCTGAATTCCTATCCATTAAAAAGAAATACAGGAGAGCTCATGGATTATATCAGTGGGGATCATTTCATTTCAGGATCCACTCTTTACCGGGTTTATTCTGACATGAATATTGAACCGGAAGACAATCCAAAGCTTAATGATCAGCTTCAACAGGAGTTCAACAACTACAAGGCAAAGAACAATTTCGCCACAAAAGGGAATCAGTTGATCCCGGATTCTATCAAGAAATACATTCGTCCCTGAGAACGGGTGTATTTCTTTCCTATATCATTTTTGCGCGCCAGTTTCCCTTTCTTAAATACCATAAGGACAATAAGCCAATCAGCGCGAAATAGACATATTCAGCTATCCACACCCATTCGATTTCCCACTTCAGGTGCACGGCAATCAACCATGTAAATCCAAGATAAGCCAACAAAGTCACTGCTTCAATGCCAAGTGCAATTTTAGTGTTGGCCGTACCCAGCACTCCGTTGAAGAGCACACTCATGACCGAAAAAACGATGAGCGCCCCCAGAATGATGTAGAAGGAAGGAACGGTGGCTTCCATCAGGGCCGCATTGTTGGTATAGACTGAGATGATTGTCCGGGGAAACAGCAATGCAATTAAAACAATGATCGTAATAGCAAAAAAACTTACTTTCAAAAACCTCAGAATGATTGGCATAACACTTTCGGGTTTTCCCTCTCCCATGGCGCTGCTCACCAGGGTACTTGTTACTGAGCACAAAGCCCATCCGGGGATCATAAAGAAAATATATACCGATCGGATGATGTTGGAAACCGCCAATGGACGTTCTCCCATCTTTTCGACCAGCATGAAAAAAACGAACCAACTTCCAAAAGAAAGTACAAATTGCATCATGGTAAAAACCGAGATGCTCAATGTTTTACGGATGATTTGCAAATCTGGCTTGACCAAACGAAAGAGGTGGTAACGTTTCAGGTGCCGGTTACCGAAAGTAATCCAGATAAAGAAAAGCAAGGCAGCCCCTTCGGAGATTGAAGAGGCGATGGCGGCTCCTTCAATTCCAAGTTTTGGAAATCCCCAGTGACCAAAAATTAGAAGATAATCCAATAAAATATTGAGCACCGCCATGATGGCAGCACTGATGCTCAGATACTTAGTAAAGGAAATTCCTGTATAGAATGAACGGAAGAGCAAAGCCGCGGTTGCAAAAAATAGCCCTAAAACCCTATACTTCAAAAAGATCGAACTAGCCTGAAAGACAGGATCAGACGACA
>CAIRSO010000851.1 GCA_903881215.1 uncultured Bacteroidia bacterium | reverse complement strand
TGGGCTTCCTGTTCTTACCTTTTTGTCAATATTTGAATCATCTTACTACTTGATTGTTTGATTATATATAGATCATAAATATATGACAAATAAATAGTAATGCCAAATATATTTTCCCTATTTTATTTGTTTTAGCATTCGGTTCCATCTAAGGCCATTCCAATCATTTGAAAATAATATGATAGAAGCCTTACCTACTATGTTTTCTTCCGGTACAAAACCCCAATAGCGCGAATCGTTCGAGTTGTGGCGGTTGTCGCCCATCATAAAATAATAGTTGTGCAGAAAGGTGTAGCTTGTTGAAGGTAAGCCATTCAGATAATAAACGCCGCTCATTTTTTTAATTTCCGCTTTCTCCAACCTGTTGATTGTCTGTTGATAAATCAGATAATTAATAGGTGTCAGGTTAATCGTTGTTCCTTTTCGCGGAATCACCACCGGGCCGTAATTGTCAATGGTCCAAGCCAGTTTCCTGTCCTTGGGATAAACCCATTGCAAGGAATCATTTTCCACTGTTCTAATGGAAACTGAATTTACACTTTCTTGCTTCAACAGTTGTTTTTGCTGCAACCCGGTTAAATTTAATATTATGTTTTCCTTAGCATCACCTGAATTATTTCCCCACATTTCAAGGTCCAAACTATCGGTCATTTTCCTAAATTCTGTTCTATCATTGATTTTCATTTGGTATAGTTGCTTCGCGTGGTCTGAAACTGATTTTTCCTGCCTGTTGGCAAAAACAACACCATCAATGATTTGCAGCGTATCTCCCGGTATTCCCACGCATCGTTTGATAAAGTAATTATCCCTTTTCCCCCATAGCGGATGAATAAAAACCATCACATCTCCATGCTTTACGGAAGAAAAACCACCTATCCTCTTGTAATCCCAGTAAGCCGAATCGAGATTGGTTGTTTTGTCAGCGCTCAGATACCAAAACAGGTTGATCCAGGGTATTTCATAGGGGGACTTTGGCATAGCCGGACCATAATTTAATTTACTTACCAGCACTTTGTCGCCAACGAGGAGCGTATTCTCCATTGAACCGCTCGGGATAGCGAAAATTTCGATGATAAATACCCGGACAGAAATGGCTAAAATTAAAATACCGGGAATCGTTATTAGCAATGAAACAAAACTATGTTTCTTAATCCAAACAATAACTTGAAGTTCGGATCCGAACAACAGCCAGATTAATGCCAAAATTAGGGCACCCAATGCAAGCCAGTAAAGACCTGTCAAAGTGATAATTATCAATATTATGATGAATATGGCCAGCTTAAGCTTCCGGATCATAATTTACTATTTTCAGGATATTCCACCGATCCATTAATTTCCAGGTTGACAGGTGAACCCGGTCCATTGTAAGTTACTTCAACGTTTTTGATGAATACTCCAGGAAATGATGCATCATACTTAATCTTCAGAAATCCTTTTTCCCCAGGAAGAATAGGGCTTCTTGTCCATTCGGGTACCGTACAGCCACAAGAAGTTTTAACATCATAAATCACTAAAGCAGATTTGCCTGTGTTTGCGTATTCAAAGGTGTACGCAACCTCTTTTTTATAGGGTATCGTTCCAAAATTATGCTTCTCTTTGTTAAAACCGATTGAGGCATCATTATTGGTTACGGGTGTATTGCAGTTGCAGAGTAGAGCAAATAGTAGGACAATAATAGGTTTGTTCATGGTTTATTTTGTTTGAAATATTTAAGCTTTGGAGCCTTTCTTCAAATAGTAAAAACACAATGGCACAAAATACAAACTGACCAATGTTCCCAGGATCATACTTCCGATCACGGCCAATGCAAGTGGTTTTTGTAAATCAGCTCCAAGTCCGGGGGTAAACAAAATTGGAAGTAACGCAAGGATGGCGGTAAGGCTGGTCATTATAATCGAGAGCAACCTCCGGTGACCGGATTCAACGATTGCCCGCATCAATGGCATACCCTGGTTGTACAATTTATTCATGGTGTCCACTTTCAGGATCGAATCGTTGATCACAATCCCGCTCATCACAACAATGCCGATCAGCGACATTAGGTTTATTCCTGCACCACCCAACTTCAGGGCAATAAATGCCCCAAATATATCAATAGGGACTTCCAATAGCACCAACAAGGGAAGTGTCAACGATTCAAACTGCGAAGTCAGGATAAAGTAGAGCAGGGCAAACCCAATCAGCAGAATAATAGTCAGTTCTTTTATCAACGCTTTGTTCGAAAAGATATTTCCACTAAATCCGGCCTCAAACAATCGGTCCTGCCTTACAACGCTCGCCACTTTTTCGGTAATTTCATCGGCTTTTTCAGGCGCAATATCAAAGTTAACCGGAAAATATTCACCTTCCTTACCGGCAACTATCAGTTTCAGGTCTTCTCCTTTGGTCTCAGAAACAAGATCGCGAACCGGAATCAATTCGTTTTTCTTGTTCCGGATAAACAGTTCATTGATCACCGATTGGATATCACGCGGATTGCCACCTAAAACCACCGGTACAAAATCCTGGTTGTCGGAAATCAGGATCACTTGATTTTCATTGAACGCGCTTTTTAATCGGCCATACACGTCATCGAACGAAATATCATACAGCATTAGCTTCGCGGGGTCGGTATGCAGTATAGTATATTCCGACAAGGGAACCTTTTCGACTGGTAGGCCGGGCAAAGCAGATCGGATTCTATTCATCGTATTTTGCAGATATGCCACTTTGTTTGGGCCATAATCGTTGACAGCCCTTAATCTGGCTGTTAGTGGCCTTTCATCCGAAGAAAAAATCATGTTGAAGATATTATCAACTTCGCGTTGCTGGACAATGCTTTGCGGGAAATTTTTCCTCAGATAGATTTCTGCAGCCTGCATGGTGCTATCCAATTGGGAGGGCCGTTTTACCTTTAGATAAATCAGCGCTTCAGCCGAAGAAGCAACACTGTTTTTATCCATCAAAAATTTCTGCTCGCCAATCATACAAGTATTTTGATCCAGTTGATTCTGCAGATGCTCAATCAATTGCAATGTCCTGCGTTTGTTCTCGCCGATATGAATATGTTCATTCCAGTCAACCGCCAGCATCAACTCGTCCTTTTCGATAACAGGAAGACGGGTTTTGTCCAAAAATTGATACATAATAAAACTCCCTGCGAGACACGAAAGAACGAGGATAAGCGATAAAACCTGATTGCGCATGACGAACCTGAGACCGGACATATAGAGTACTTCAAAGTTAAGCACGTTAATCCGTTTCATAAATTTCAACTGACTAACACGCTCCTTATTGCGGTAAATCAAACGGTAATAAACGGGCAATATTGTTACAGAGACACCCAGCGAAACAAGTAAACCAATCGTTACTGCCATCGCCTGATCATAAAACATGGCCCCTGCAATGCCGCTGATAAAAATCAATGGGATAAAAACGGCACAGTTTGTTAACGCAGAGCTTAAAAGCGGTGCGAAAATTTCGTTGGTTCCGGTAGAGCAAGCAGATTCGAGGATGGCGAGGGATGCTTCTTTTGTTTCTGAGGTTTCTCTTGTTTGAGGATTTGAGGCTTCGCTTTTTGAAAGGTTTGTAATGTTTGACGCTTCGCCGTTTGAAATGTTTGAGGGCTTCGCCGTTTGAATGTTTGAGAGTTTTTCTTTTGCAAAAGACTGAGCTTGTTTTTGCATTTGTATTCGCTTGCGATGTTGCGTGATGTTGTCGATGACGATAATTGAATTATCAACCGTCATCCCGACCCCCAAAATGATACCCGATAATGAAATGATATTCATCGAGATATGCAAAATGTAAAAGAACAACATCGAAACGACCAACGAAGTCGGGATGGTAATTCCAATGAGCCATGGTGCCCTGTAATCTTTCATAAAAAGGAACATGACGATAAAGGCAAGTAGGGCACCCCACAATAAATCCTGATAGAGGTTCCCGATCGAAAAGTCGAGCAAAGTGGTTTGGTTTCGCGTAATGTCGAACCGGATATCGGGATAATCCTTTTCAAAATGGCCGATCAGATCGTTTAACTTCGATTTCAGCTCCGACATCCGGGCGTCGCTTTGTTTAATAACCGCAAATGAAACCGCATCTTTCCCATTGTGAAGCACCATCCCTTTCTGTTTCTGGGGATGTTCGATAACCGTGGCCACATCTTTCAGCTGCAACAAACGCTCCTTTACCTTAAAATAGACGTTCTCTACATCCTTTTTATTCTGCAAGGTCGAAGAAAACCGGATGCTATATTGGTATTGCCCGTCGCGGATCAATAAATTACCCAATTTAATATTGCTGTTCTTAATGCTGTTTTCAAGGGTTGTCAGGGTAATCCCAAGCGATTCAAGTTTTTGGTTGTCCGTTATGATTAACAATTCAGAGCTCACAGTACCGCTGATATCTACCATGGCCACCTCCGGCAATTGTTCAATGCGCTTGGTGATGACATTTGTTGCAAAACGGCTCAGACTGACAAACTCCTGGGAGACGGGGAAAAGATCAGAGGCTTCGCCGTTTGAAATGTTTAAAATGTTTGATGGCTTCGCCGTTTGAAGGGTTGAGGCTGAGCTGTTTGAAAGGTTGGAAGATTTAAGGGTGAGGTTGAGGTAGAAGACCGGGATATCGGTGGCATTGGCTTTGATCACTTTGGGACGAACGATGCTGCGGGGAAGATAATTCATTGCACGGTCAATCTTCTCACTTACCTCAATAAAAGCGTAGTCAATGTTGGTGCCGTATTCAAACTTCAAATGTATGACACCGTTCTCGTTCCTGCATTCACTGGTTATGTCAGCGAGGTGGGCCACCTGCATAAGTTGCCTGCGGATGGGTTGCACAACAGTATTTTCCAGCTCACGGGCGGTGGTATTCGGATCACTAACCTGTACCGTTATCTCCGGGATATTAATATCGGGCATTAACGATGTGGGAATAAAATTCATGGCAAGAACACCAAGTATCAATATGGCTATAAACGACATTGTTACGGCAATTGGGCGGCGGATAAGGAAACTGACCATACGGATGCTGGTATAAATGATTGATTGGCTTAAAGGGTTTGAAAGGTTTGAAGGGTTTAGCTATTTCAGTTCAACTTTACTTTCATGTGCCAAATTTAGGTTGCCCGATATGATGATCGTATCACCTGGCGCGAGTGTTGCACCTTTGTCGGGATTGGCGATTACCGAGTATGAGGTTGTGTTTTCGGCAAGTGTTTGGATATAGGTCCAGTAAGCCACTCCATCCTTGGTATATTTGAACAACACCTCCTGATTGTCGCGCAATAAAACGGCCGACTTGGGTACCACGAGCTGACCGGGAATCCTTTTACTGATGATTACTTTCACATTCATACCATCCATCAATTCACCTTGATTCTTCACCAGTGCCTTTACGAGTACCATCCCATTTTCATCGATTACCGGGTTGATTTCAGAAATCTGTCCCAGGTACATTTTCTTGTTCGAAAATGGGCTTATTTGTACCTCATCATTTAAGTGAATGTCTTGCACTTCGCTTTCAACGATTCTGAATTTCACTTCGAATTCTGAATCATCTATAAGCGTGCAAAAAGTTGTGCCTGCATTGACCCGATCATAGAGTTTCTTTTCGATGTTGGCCAATACTCCGCTAAATGGGGCAACAAGCTTTACCGACTCAAAATTAAACTTAGCCGAAATTAGGCTTTGATAAGCTTCGGCATACCCTGATTTCACAGAGGCTATCTCATATATTTTTGGTGGAATGGCGGTAGTGTCCAAGGTCGTATATCCTTGCCCAATCAGTAGGTTCTGCATATCCATCCTGTTTCTTTTCAATTGAATCTCCGCATTCCCCAACTGCTGACTGAAAGTAAAAGGGGCTAATCCGGCAATTACCTGTCCGGCTTTAACATAATCGCCATTTTTGAATGAAAGTTTTTCCAGTTGTTCTCCTACCCGGAACTGAAGATCGGTTTTTCGCAAAGCAACCAGTTTCCCGTTGTTGACTAGTTCTTTGCGGAACGGGCTTTTTTGCAGAACAATCACTGTAACAGGGTTTTTCTGCTCGGTGTATTGCCGTTTCTCAGCATTGGCTGTGCTTTCGGAGGTTTTTGAACCACAGGCATAAATTAAACAGATTTGAAAAAAGACTGCGATATATCTCATTTGTTTAATATCAGTTAAACTCCCTATTAAATATTAATATTTGTTTTTGCTGAATCCAATTAATCATCTCTTTATAAGGTATTTAGTTGTAAGTTTACAGTACTTATGCTGACCATTGGTTATCAAAACCGCATCGGTTTGGAGGGGGCCGGGATGTTTACCTTTTGTATCAATCTTCATTGTGAAAATAGTGGATTTTCCCGGCATTATAAGACTATCAGCAATATGTGCTGAAGTACATCCACAGGAGACACTAAATTCAATGATTCTTATTGACTCTGTGCCGGCATTAGATAATTGGAAGTTAGTGATAATAACTGAATCCCTTCTAATTATTCCTACATCAATTGTTTTTTCTTTACACTCTATTTTTCCTAATGTCATTCTTCCAGCGTCAGAAACGATGATAGCAGCTTTGCTCTTTTGAGATTGATAATTGCATCCAGCAAGAATCAATACTAAGGTGAAAATTTCAATTACAAAATATTTATGTATGGCCATTATTTTAGTTTTAAATCTGTTTTCATTTGTTCAATAAATTTCAGACTTGATTCTTTTAATGGGCCTTTGTATGCTTCGTATCCATATCCGTTTTTTATAAATATTTCTTCTTTTGCACCCAATGAAAACTCTTCATCAGAATTCCCATTACATAATTTGTTGACACAATTTTTCCATTCTCCAATGAGTGGAAAGTTTTTCTCCCAATACAAAGGATGATAATCATAGTCTGTA
>CAIRSO010000850.1 GCA_903881215.1 uncultured Bacteroidia bacterium | reverse complement strand
CAGGGGCGGCCCTGCGTGGCCGTCCGGATGGAATATTTTGAGAGTAGGATATAAATTATTATACAATTAATTTTTAAATTTTTTTAAAATGAAAAAGGCAGATATCGGGCTGATAGGATTAGCCGTGATGGGTGAAAACCTAGTATTGAATATGGAAAGCAAAGGCTTTACAGTTGCAGTTTACAACAGATCGGTCGACAAGGTTGACAAATTTATTGCTGGTCGTGGGGCAGGCAAAAATTTTATCGGATGTCATAGCATTGCTGAGATGTGCCAGAATCTGGAACGTCCGCGCAAAGTGATGATGTTGGTGAAAGCCGGTTCTCCTGTGGATGATTTTATCGAGCAGATCATTCCTCATCTGGAGGCTGGTGACATTATTATCGATGGAGGGAACTCCCACTTTCCTGACACGATCAGGCGTACGAAATATGTTGAAAGCAAAGGGTTGCTTTTTATTGGTACCGGTGTATCCGGGGGTGAAGAAGGTGCACTTTTAGGGCCTTCCATGATGCCTGGAGGATCGCCAGCTGCCTGGCCTGCTGTTAAAACTATCTTTCAGGCTGTAGCTGCCAAGGTTGGTGGTGAACCATGTTGCGACTGGGTAGGCGAAAACGGAGCCGGTCATTTCGTAAAGATGGTACACAATGGTATTGAGTATGGCGACATGCAGATCATCTGCGAAGCTTATCAAATTATGAAAGAGCTGCTTGGCATGACTGCTGATGAGATGCACGATACCTTTGCCGAATGGAACAAAGGCGATCTTGATAGCTATCTGGTTGAAATAACACGCGATATCCTCGGATTCAAGGATGAAAAAGGGGAACCTCCGGTAGAGAAAATTCTGGACACAGCCGGTCAAAAGGGTACTGGCAAATGGACAGGTGTTTCTGCCCTGGATTTGGGAATTCCACTTACCTTGATTGGCGAATCAGTTTTTGCAAGATGTCTTTCAGCACAGAAGGATTTGAGAGTGAAAGCCTCCAAGGTATTGCACGGTCCGGAGAAAAAATTCACAGGCGACCGCAAACAATTCCTGAGTGATTTGAAAGATGCCCTCTTCGGAGCAAAAATCATCTCCTATGCGCAGGGCTATGACCTGATGGGTGAAGCTGCAAAAGAGTACAAGTGGAAACTTAACAATGGTGGTATAGCCCTAATGTGGAGAGGTGGATGCATTATTCGTTCTGTATTTTTAGGCAAGATCAAGGAAGCATTCGAAAACAATCCAGGATTGGAGCACCTTTTGTTGGATGAGTACTTTAATCAAACAATTACAAAAGCGCAAGAAGGATGGAGAAAAGTGGTTGCGACCGCTTTTACCCAAGGCATTCCAATTCCATGCTTAGCCACTGCGCTCACTTATTTCGACGGATTCCGCAGCGAGCGGCTTCCTGCTAATTTATTACAAGCTCAGAGAGATTATTTTGGTGCGCATACCTACGAAAGACTGGACAAACCACGTGGTGAATTTTTCCATACCAACTGGACCGGCAGAGGAGGGGACACATCTTCATCGACCTACACGGTTTAAAGACGTCCGGCCGGACGTCTCTACCATCCCAGGCCAACATTACATACAGCCGCCCAACCGGGCGGCTTTTTTTTTGAATGTCTTTCCAGAGCAATTATTTTAACAAAACCCAAAAAAAAACTATCTTTGAATCTGTCATACAACATACCAAAGAATAGTCGCATTCGATGAATTTGAAATATCCTTTGCTTATTATAATTCTATCATTCAGTCAATTAGTTAGATCTCAGAATGATACGCTTCATATTGGTATTCATCAACTCGACAATAGCTTTTTCCGAAGTCGTGGCGATTCGGTGATGAAACTACAACAACTTAGCCCTAACAAGCCTTCGCCGGTTTTAAGTTTCAAGAAGCTCGATCTTTCCCGAAAGGTTTTTGGATGGCATCCTTACTGGGCTTCCTCTTCAGCCTATCTCTACTATGATTACGATGTACTCTCTCATCTTGCTTATTTTAGTTATGAAACTGATACTGTTACCGGCGGGTACAAGACGATGAATGGCTGGGATCAAACACCTATCATTGAATATGCGCACCAAAGAGGTGTAAAAGTCCTGCTTACAGTGACAAATTTTGGATCTGCAGCCAACACGGCTCTGATGAAAGATACCCTCAAACAGAACAGGATGATCCAGTCATTGATCATGCTGCTAAAAATGAGAAATGGTGATGGCGTGAATTTTGATTTTGAATTGGTGAGTCTGGCGCAACGGTCAAATCTGGTCTCTTTCATGAGCAAAGCCGCAAAGAAAATCAAATCAGAAATACCTGGTGCTGAAATTTCAATGGCTACACCGGCGGTAGATTGGAACGGATCCTGGGATCTGCAGGCTTTGGCGGATATTTGCGATTACCTGATCGTAATGGGATACGACTATTACTGGAGTAGTTCTGCAACAGCCGGACCTGTTTCTCCCCTGGCAGGAGAAAGTTACAACGTGACAAAATCTGTTGATACTTACCTCAGTGCCGGAGTACCGGCCCAGAAGCTCATGTTGGGTATTCCATGGTTTGGGTACAACTGGCCTGTTAACAGCAGCGCACGCAAGGCAGCAGCTCTGGGAAAGGCCACATCAGTCACGACCGTTGCCGCAGAAACTCTTTCCCTAAACTATGGCAAAACGTTTGATCAGTCAACCAAAGTCCCATGGATAAGCTACAAGGATGCTTCTAATCTTTACCGTCAGGTATGGTTTGACGACGCTACCAGTTATTTCCTTAAGTACGAATTGGTGAACAATCGCAATCTTGCCGGGATAGGAATCTGGGCACTGAGTTATGAAAATGGGAAAAAGGAAATTTGGCAAGGGATTCAATCGGCTTTCTCTGCCACAGCAATTAATGATGATTTGGCTATTCAAATGAATAATGCTGAGTTATCCGTTTATCCTAATCCTGTTAGAAATATCGCCTCTGTGCAGTTCCGACTCTCCAAACTGCAAAGAGTCGATTTGAAAGTGATTGATCTGACAGGAAGAACAGTTCTTTCCTTGTTAAACCAGGAATTATCTGCAAATGATTACACCATTTACATGGATTGCACCCCTTTGAAAAGTGGCCTGTATTTGTTGGTACTTGCCTCGACAACTGGAAACCTGACCTGTAAATTTGTCGTAGAAAAGAATTAAAAACCGTACCTTTGCGGCAAATTTTAATTCTTTACTTCATTAATAAAATGGCAGATATTAAGCGTACCCTTTTGATGATACTCGATGGTTGGGGAATCGGAGATAAAAGCAAATCTGATGCAATATACTCGACTCATCCCTCCTTCATAGATAGCCTGTGGAACACTTATCCTCACAGTCAGTTGCTAACCTCAGGTGAAGATGTTGGACTACCGGATGGTCAGATGGGAAATTCGGAAGTTGGCCACCTAAACATTGGCGCCGGCAGGGTATTGTATCAGGATCTTGTTAAGATCAATAAGGCAATCCGCGAAAATAAGTTGAAGGATAATACTCAAATTATCAAGGCATTCACACATGCAAAAGAGCACAACAAACCGGTTCATCTGATCGGACTGATAGGCCCCGGAGGCGTACATGCCTTAAGTCTTCACATGGTGGCACTTGCCCGGATTGCTACAGATATGGGTTTGGATAAAATATTTGTTCACGGACTGACAGATGGTCGTGATACTGACCCGAGATCAGGATACGGTTTTGTGGAAGAAGATCTAAAACAGCTTACAGGAACGAAGGCAAAATTTGCCACATTGGTTGGCCGGTATTTTGGCATGGATCGTGACAATAACTGGGGTCGTGTCAAATTAGCCTATGATATGCTGACAAAATCGGTTGGTGAAAAAAGTAAAGATCTTCTTGCAACTATTCAGAAATCTTACGACGAAGGAGTAACAGATGAATTTATCAAACCCATCGTCATGACTGATGAAAACGATCAGCCATTGGCCACCATTCAGGATGGTGATGTAGTGATCTGCTTCAACTATCGCACGGATCGATTGCGTGAGATGACCATCGCATTTACGCAGGAAAATCATCCGGGGCAGGATATGAAAACGATACCGCTTCAATGGTACACCATGACAAATTACAAATCGTCCTTTAAAAACATAGAAATAATTTTCGACAAGGATAACGTAGTCAATACCCTTGGAGAAATTGTTTCCAAAGCCGGATTGAACCAAATCAGAATTGCGGAAACTGAAAAATATGCTCATGTTACCTTCTTTTTCTCAGGTGGAAGAGAGAGTGAATTTCCTGGCGAAAAGCGGATTCTCATCCCTTCACCCAAAGTGGCAACTTACGATCTACAGCCTGAGATGTCTGCACCACAGGTGAAAGATGCTATCGTTGCAGAGCTGAATAAAAAAAGTGCTGATTTTGTCTGCCTGAACTTTGCCAACGGAGATATGGTTGGACATACAGGGGTCTATAGTGCTATACAATCAGCCATCAAGGCTGTTGATCAGTGTGTTAAGGAGGTAGTTGAAGCTGCCCGAGCCAATGATTACGATGTAATCCTCATTGCTGACCATGGTAATGCAGATTTTGCTGTGAACGAAGATGGCAGCGCCAATACTGCCCATTCGCTCAATCCGGTTCCATGCATCTGGGTGACCGACAACAGGCAAGCCACCATCAACAATGGAATACTTGCTGATGTTGCCCCAACAATTCTGACCATTATGGGTCTGGAAGTACCCGCAGAGATGACTGGTAAAGTACTCATATGATTGAAATTGGAAAAACAATCGTTAGTCTGGATGTAATTGAATCTAAGTTTTGCTGCGATCTGGATCAATGCAAGGGAGCTTGTTGTATAGAAGGCGACAGTGGAGCACCTTTGACAGTTGAAGAGGCAAACACCATTGAAAAGCTCTTTCCACTCTTCAAAGAGTACCTTTCTGCAGAAAATATTGCTGAAATTGAGAAACAGGGTTTTTCACTCATCGATCATGATGGTGACTTGGTTACTCCGATAGTTGGGAAAAATGAGTGTGTCTTTACTTTTGTGAATGACAAGGGAATCACCTTGTGTGCCATTGAGAGAGCCTACTTTGAAAAGCATACCGGATTCAGGAAACCAGTTTCCTGCCATCTTTTTCCAATTAGGATCACCGAATACAAGAGATTCGACGGAGTGAATTACGAGAAATTAAAAATTTGTAAAGCTGGCAGAGCCTGTGGAAAAATAAACAATCTTCCATTGTGGAAATATTTGCAGGAACCACTAACCAGGAAATATGGAGAGGAATGGTACAATGAGTTAAAACTTATTGTGGAAAACCTTCCGGATAAATGAAGGAATAACAAATCAGTCTAATGTCTTTTCCTATGCCTTGGTAATATATCAATACACTTTTTAAGTCGTTCCGTAATTCTTTCGACAGTTCCTATGCCATTGATAGATTCGTACTTACCGGCATCTTTGTAATACTTGATCAAAGGGGCAGTCTTTTCATTGTAAACCTGAATTCTGTTTTCAATGATTGTCCGGTCAGCATCATCACTTCTCCCGGATGAAGTTCCTCTGTTCAATAACCTTGAAATCAGTTCCTCTTTTGAAACTTCAAGAGAAAGCATGGCACTTACATTTCGTCCGTAATGGATCAAAAGTGTATCCAGAGCTTCTGCCTGAGGAACGGTACGCGGAAATCCATCAAAAAGAAATCCATTTGCATCTGGATTATTGTCCAGTTTTTCTTGAATCAAATCGATAACCATGGAATCAGGGACCAGCTCCCCCCGGCAGATAATATCTTTGGCCATATGACCAATCTTTGTGTCATTTGCAATCTCTTCACGGAGTATATCACCGGTTGACAAGTGAACCAGATGATATGCTTTCGCGAGATAAAGGGCTTGAGTTCCCTTTCCGGCACCGGGTGGACCAAATAGAACCAGATTTATCATGATGATTATTTAACTAAGGTATAAATGTCTTTTAGATTGCGGCCCCTGCGATCGAAATCAAGTCCATAGCCAACAATGAAATCATTTGGAATAACAACGCCAACATAATCCAGGTGAATCTCCATCTTTAAGGCATCAGGTTTAAAGAGTAAAGTGGCAATCTTCACCTCTTTTGCACCTTTACGGGTGATCTGTGCAATAACATCTGCAATAGTATGGCCGGAATCAACAATATCTTCCAAAACAACAACTGTGCGATCTTTTATGTTTTCATTTAAACCAATTAACTCCTTAATCTCTCCTGTCGAGGAGGTACCAGAATAGGAGGCAAGTTTGAGAAAGGTTATTTCTGCATCAAGCAGTTCAAGTTCTTTCATTAAATCTGCTGCAAACATGAACGAACCATTCAGGATGCAAACAAAAAGTGCATTTTTCCCTTCAAGATCTTCCTTCATTTTGCAGGCCATTTTTTTGATCGCAGCCTGTATCTCTTCATAGGGAAGCGAGATCTCAAATTCTTTGTCCCAAAGTGTGATTCTTTTCATGAACGGGTATTTTCTTGAAGCAGATTGGTCTGTTCAAGTTATAATAAATAAGTGTTACTGTAAAGGATACGCAAATATAAAGTATTCTTTTCGGGGGGGCAAAAAAAAATGCATAACATCGTTGCCAAATGGTCATCTTATTGAATATATTGTAATTTTGGATCATAAAAATTTGAATTAAGCAATGACAATACCATTAAAGCCAAAAGTTAGCATCATCATGGGCAGCACATCTGATCTTCCGGTCATGAGTGGCGCAGCAGAAGTGTTAAATCAACTTGAAATTCCTTTCGAAATGAACGCACTGTCAGCACACCGAACGCCCGAGGAGGTAGAAAAATTTGCTAAAGGCGCATATGCAAGAGGCATAAAGGTCATTATTGCCGCCGCCGGAATGGCAGCACATCTTCCCGGGGTGATAGCTGCAATGACGCCTTTGCCGGTAATAGGAGTGCCTATTAAAGCTTCGCTGGAAGGCTGGGATTCAATTCTTGCCATTTTGCAAATGCCCCCCGGAATTCCAGTAGCTACCGTTGCTCTTAATGGTTCCAGAAATTCAGCAATCCTTGCAGCTCAGATGATTGCTACAGGAGATGAAACGTTAATGGCCAAATTGATAGAGTTTAAGAATGAGTTAAAGATTAAAATAGTAGAGGCCAATAACGAATTGGCTCAGGTGAAATATCCGTTCAAGACCAATTGAGTTTTTGAATTCTGGTTTAATTTCGGTATATTAGAGGGAGTGCGGTCAGCAGCTCCCTTTTTTTATCTCTCCTTGTAGTGGGGTTGACCGGTCTCTTCTCAACCAAAAATCCCGGACATGCGTATAAGAGATCTAAAAACCGGTCTTTTGATCTGTTTTATTCTTCATTTTTCGACTTTCAAGAGTTCCGCCATAGAAAGGATAACGGCTATTGGTGCCAGAGAGGTGGCGCTAGCCAATGCTGTCGTTGCATTGCCCGGATACTACTCAGTTTTCAACAATCAGGCACTTTTAACGGAAAGCAAAACACCCGGGTTGGCTGTTTCCTACCGACAACCCTATTTTATCAAAAATTACCATGAAAGTGCCCTATCACTTGTTTATCCAATACATGCAGCGGTTCTGGCCATTGGAGTAACACAATCTGCTATTGCCTCATACAAAGAATCGAGCCTCGGAATTTCCATCGCAAAAATGCTGACCCGTAAACTGTCGGCTGGTATTTTATTTAATTATACTTTCCTTAACCTTCCTGAAGTAAACCGATATGTAGGCTCTTTTCAGGTCGATGGTGGAGTATCTTATCAATATTCTGACCAATTGTATTTGGGGCTACATTTCCAAAACATCCTCCGGACGAGTGCTGAAACATTTCAGTACAAATTTTATTTCCCTTTGGTGGTACGGTTTGGCGCATCGTATAAACTGACTGAAAAAATTCTACTGGTGGGTGAAACTGCATTGGATAAGAATGCAGGCAATGGACTGCGCATTGGTTCAGAGTGCAGAATAGCAGCCAATTTTATGGTGAGAGGTGGAATTATGACAAATCCATTTCATCACTCATTTGGCTTTGGATATATCTGGGATAATTTTCAGCTGGACTTTGCCCTGGTTCATCACGAAATACTTGGCTATTCCCCATTCCTGTCCTTTAATTTTAAATTTAACCAATGAAGATCCTGAAATTCAGTTTGATTCTATGTTCACTTTTCCTTGATCTGACTTTATCCGGCTATGGTCAGCAAACCGATCTTCAGAAAGAGAAAGAGTTGGAAGAGCTCGTCGAATCTCTTGCAACCACAGAGGATGGCATGACAGAAAGTTCACTCTTGCTGGATGATATCAGCTATCATACAGGTCATCCGATTTATATTAATATGGCTACCGAAGAGGAATTACTGCGATTAAATTTTCTAAATTTCAAACAAGTGCGGAGCATAATTTCATATCGCACCAAATATGGAAAGATCCTTACGCTAAAGGAACTGGCCATTATGTCTGAGTTCACCACAGAGCTGTTGCAGAAAATGGAACCATTCGTTCGTTTTAATCAGGATCTGGATTCCATACAGAAAAAGTGGGATAGAGTGATCCGTCAGTCGTTGCTTTCCAGAATTAAAACTTCTTATCCAGTCTCAAAAGGATACCAGTCTCAAAATGGTAAACCTCCGGTATATGAAGGTAGGCCCTACAGCTATTTTACCCGATACCGTGGCGAGTTCGGAAAATCTATCGAGATAGGGATTACTGCCGAAAATGATGCAGGGGAAGATTTCTTCCGGAAATCAAACAAGCAAGGATTTGATTTTTTATCTGGCTTTCTTTGCTGGGATGGTAAAGGGTTCTTAAGAAAGGTGGTTGTTGGAGATTACCATCTGAGATTCGGTCAGGGCGTCAATCTTTGGTCTGGAGGTGGAGTCAGTTATGTTTCAGATCTCTCTTCAATGATGCGCTCTGGAGAAGGAATCAGACCTTATAGTTCATCGGATGAGAACGTGTTCTTTCGTGGCGCTGCTATACAAGTCGATTTTAAACCGGTAAAATTGTCCTTCTTCTATTCCGGTAAAAGAAGGGATGCCAATTTGGAACAGGATACTATTAATGGAAGTTACATTACCTCATTTAGAACCGACGGGCTTCATCGCACTACTTCTGAAATGGAGGACGAAAAGGACGTGAGCGAACGAATGATTGGAGGATATGGTGACTTTAGATTTAATAATTGGCGTTTTGGTGTTCTGGCAGCATTTCAGAAGTTCGGATTGTCAGTTTCCAAAGGTGACATGCCTTATAAATCAAAAACTTTCGAAGGAGATGCCAATGCAAATTTTGGTCTGGATTATCATCTCATTTTGAATCAAATCAGTCTTTTTGGGGAGGTCGGAACATCACAAAATTTAAAGCCGGCTTTTGTTAATGGAATGGTGTGGAAGGCTCATCCACAGTGGTCTCTTTCATTTTTATACCGGAATTATGATCCATCGTTTCAATCCTTCAACTCAGCAGCTTTTGCCAATGGAAGCGGTGGCCGCAATGAAGAGGGGTTTTATGCGGCCTTTGCCTATTTCCCAATCTCAAAAGTGAAGCTAAGTGGTCAGGCAGACCTGTTTTCCTTTCCCTGGATGACTTACCAGACTGTCTCTCCTGCTCAAGGCCATACTTTGGCATTTCAGGCAGAGATGTCAATCAAATCAAACCTTTCTGTATACCTGCATGGCAAATATGTTCAGAAACCCCAAAAAACATCAGGAGCGACCGGTGTTCCTGAACAATGGGATGAAAATACATCCAAATGGAGAGCCCATTGTGACTGGAAAATCAGTGAAAAGCTTCAGTTAAGAAGCAGAATAGAATATGTGGGCTACAAATATCAGACAATTAAAGAAAATGGATACTTGTTTTTTCAGGATTTTATCTTCTCTGCCTCTCTGAAATTGAAGTGTTGGTTCAGAGTAGCCAGATATTCAACAGATGGTTACAATTCCCGGGTTTATAGCTATGAAAATGATTTGTTGTATTATTTTGCCATTCCTGAGTTTCATGGCCGAGGTTGGAGAACATATCTTAATTTGAAGTGGCAACCCTGCAGATTGATAACACTATATTTTAAAGGAGGATATACTATAAGAGAAGGAGCAGAATTTCTTGGTTCAGGTAATGATACTACACTGGGGAATCATAGATTTGATGTCCGAAGTCAGATTTGCTTAAAGTTTTAAATGTCTTAGATGTTTGAAATGTTTGAAATGTTTGAAATGTT
>CAIRSO010000849.1 GCA_903881215.1 uncultured Bacteroidia bacterium | reverse complement strand
TACGTGTACAAAGTACTCATTTTGAGACTCATCGTCTTTGATAAACCCAAATCCTTTTGTTACATTAAAGAATTTGACAATTCCTTTACTCATTTGTTATAATAATTTTAATTCGGATCAAAGGTAATAATATTTATCACAATACGTTAACCTGCCTGAAGTCGCAAAGTACTGATTCTTTCAATTTTCTCGGTAGCAAATTCAGGAGTAATAACCATGCTGGTTCCGCCATCAGATGGCATATCAAACATGGCATCGATCATAATTGTTTCACAGATGGATCGCAGTCCGCGTGCACCCAATTTGAACTCAATGGCTTTGTCTACGATAATGTCGAGGGTCTCTTCCTTGAACTCAAGCTTGATTCCATCCATTTCGAACAGCTTATGGTACTGCTTCACAATGGAATTTTTTGGTTCCGTCAGAATTCGGCGCAATGAGTCACGGTCAAGGGGAACCAGGTATGTCAAAACAGGCAATCGGCCTACGATTTCCGGGATTAATCCGAAAGCGCGTAAATCTTGTGGAGATACATATTGAAGCAGATGATCACGGTCAATTTTCCCGTGCTCAGCAATGGCTTTGTATCCTACAACCTTTGTATTCAGCCGTAATCCAATCTTTCTTTCGATTCCTTCAAACGCGCCACCGCAAACAAATAGAATATTCTTTGTATCAACAGGGATCATCTTCTGCTCAGGATGCTTTCTTCCTCCCTGAGGTGGCACATTCACAACGGCACCTTCGAGCAGCTTCAGTAAACCTTGCTGCACACCTTCACCTGATACATCTCGCGTGATGGAAGGATTATCTCCTTTACGGGCAATTTTATCGATCTCATCAATGAAAACAATTCCCCGTTGTGCAGCTTCCACATTGTAGTCGGCGGCTTGCAGCAAACGTGTAAGTAAACTTTCAATGTCTTCGCCAACATAACCAGCTTCTGTCAGCACAGTAGCGTCAACGATGGTAAATGGAACATGAAGCATCTTGGCGATTGTTTTAGCCAGCAATGTTTTTCCTGTTCCTGTAGGACCTACCAGGATGATGTTCGATTTCTCGATTTCAGTCCCATCGTCAGTGACTTTTTGGTTCAACCTCTTGTAATGGTTGTATACGGCCACTGCAAGGATTCTTTTGGCATCATCCTGTCCGATAACGTATTGATCAAGAAATGCTTTGATTTCCTTCGGTTTTTTGAGCTCAAGACCTTTAAGATCAAAACCAACATTTTTCTTGAACTCCTCTTCTACGATGGAATGCGCCTGTTCAATACAGTTCTCGCAGATATGACCCTCCATGCCTGCAATAAGCAGTTGGACATCCTTTTTCTCCCGTCCGCAAAACGAACATCTGTCAACTTTCTTCATCCTAACATTATTATTGAACAGTCGTGGCCTCAGATTTATTTTTTCTGACGGACCAAAATTTCATCGATCATGCCATATTCTTTGGCTTCTTCAGCGGTCATCCAGTAGTCCCTGTCAGAATCTTTCTCCACTTTTTCGACTGTCTGACCTGAATGGAAAGCAATGATCTCGTACAATTCCTTTTTTAGTTTTGAAATTTCCCTCGCGGTAATTTCAATGTCAGATGCCTGGCCCTGGGCTCCACCCATCGGTTGATGGATCATAATTCTGGAGTGTTTCAGTGCCGAGCGTTTACCCTTTTCACCGGCTGTCATCAGTACGGCTGCCATGGAAGCTGCCATTCCGGTACAGATTGTGGCGATATTGCAATTGATATATTGCATGGTATCATAGATGCCTAATCCGGCGTGTACAGAACCTCCGGGAGAATTAAAATAGATCTGAATATCTTTCCCCGGATCAGAAGATTCCAGAAAAAGTAGCTGTGCCTGGATGATGTTGGCCACATAATCATCGATCGGAATGCCCAGAAAAATAATCCTGTCCATCATTAACCTGGAAAAAACATCCATTTGAGCGATGTTCATCTGACGTTCTTCGATGATGGTCGGGGAAATATAACTGGCGTGTATTGATTCAAATCTATGAAGGGATAAACTACTGATTCCCATTTGTTTAGTCGCGTATTTGCGAAATTCATCACTTTTTAATTGCATGGTAAAATGATTTAAAATGAAAAACTTTGTGAAAATCGAACCATTTTCTTTTGTCTAAAAAGCAAAAGGTTCGATCCACAAAGTTACTAAAAATCCCCTGATCAATGAATTATCATTGTGATAATCTCATGAAAACAGGTTTCTATTTTTCAAAAAGGTCATCAAAAGCTTTCTGGGTAACAGTTTTTGTTCCCAGTTCGGCATTGACTTTGATGTATTCAAGAACCAGCGTTTCAGCTTTCTTCTCAATCAAACGATGACGCTCTTCCTCATTCTTAAGGATAGATTTGGCGTAATTGTCAAGGTACTCATCCGGCACACTAAACATTCCGTATTGGCGGAACTGCATAAGTGCCATCTCTTTCGCAGATGCAACCACATCAGCCTCAGTAACCTGCAATTGATTGTCTTTTGCCAGGCGGTTTTTTATCAAAGTCCATTCCAGATCTTTTACAAAATGATCGAACTCCTCTTCTACCTGTTCTTTTGTAATTTTTTCGTTAGAGTAAACCAGCCATCTTTTCAAAAACTCTTCAGGCAACTTCATTCCTACGAAGTTGACAAGTGCTTCTTTTGTATCGAGTAAAAAGCGGTATTCTGATGAATATCTGAGGTTTGCTTGCAGATCCTCAGCAATTTTTTCTTTAAACTCTTCAATGGTCGAAATATCTGTCACACCACCCAGCGACTTTTTAAACATCTCCTCATTAAGCTCTGCAGGAACGAAGGTATTAACTTTGGAAACAGCCAGTTCAAACTCCGAAGTAAGCGCTTCAGCCTGGGCGTCATCAATTTTAAGGATTTGCTTCAGGTAATGGTCGTTCTCAAATGCTGTCTTAGGGTTAATCTTCACCACATCACCAGCCTTCAGTCCGACGACAGCACTTTTGGCTTTTTTGGCTTTAACCATTTGAAGTGATACCTGAGCATCTTCCACCTGAATTCTGCCTTCCATAACTACCCCATTTTCATCGAGTTGTTTCAGACTACAAACCAGGTTGTCCTTATCAGTAGAAACTTCTGCATCCACATAACTTCCAAAACGGTTCTGAAACGCTTCGACCTGATTGTTGATCATCTCATCATCGATTCTGATTTCATAATAGGGCAGTTTTCCCACCTTTTTGAAATCTATGTCGATCGCTGGTGAAATACCGATGTCAAAAACAAATTCGAATGTTTCATCATGATCGAAGTCGATCGGTTTTTGCTCAGTTTCGTTGGGAAGAGGTTCTCCTAGAATCTGAAGTTTTTCATCATTGATATATTTGTCAGTTCATTGCTTAGCATCTTATTGATCTGCTCTGCAAGAACTGCTTTACCATACATTTTTTTGATTAACCCGGAAGGCACCATTCCCTTACGGAAACCCGGCATATTGGCCTTTTTGCGATAATCTTTCAGCGTTTCATTAACCGTTGCCTCATAGTCACTCTTCTCAATTGACAACCTGATTACGGCATTCAGTTCATCTGTGTTTGTTCTGGAAATGTTCATGCGTGTGTTGTTTTGTTTCCTTTATATTTAAAAAAAACCGCCTGAGCTTCCGGCAAAGAAGAGGCGGTTGTTCATTTTCAAGTGCGGACGAAGGGACTCGAACCCCCACGCCTCTCGGCACCAGATCCTAAGTCTGGCACGGCTACCAATTACGCCACGTCCGCATTTTTCGAGCTGCAAATATACGATTATTTTTAATTCTGCCTACCTGCAATAAAAATTGGGAAATATTGTAGGGACGCCTTTCAAGGCGTCTAATAATTTATGAGCAGGTGGAGTTGGTGACCATAAAACATCGATATTGGTGCAAGCGGGAGACGCGTTAAAACGCGTCTCTATTAAGAATCGCCACCAACTTCTTCAATTTCAGCAACATCCTTCTGCACCGGTCTGCGTAGTTCAAAATTCTGTCCAAGGTAGAGCCTGCGAACTTCATCATCGGCTGCTAATTCCTCGGCAGTACCACTGTTTAGGATCCGACCATCATAGAGAAGATATGATCTGTCGGTTATTGAGAGGGTTTCATGAACATTGTGGTCTGTAATCAGGATGCCGATATTCTTGTCTTTCAATTTGAAAACAATCTGTTGAATATCTTCCACGGCAATTGGGTCAACACCGGCAAAAGGCTCATCAAGCAGAATGAAGGCCGGGTTAATTGCAAGACATCTGGCAATCTCTGTTCGTCTGCGTTCTCCTCCTGAGAGTTGTATCCCAAGGTTTTTACGTATATATTGTAATCCAAATTCAGTTAGCAAAGACTCCAGCTTTTCATGCTGGTATTCTTTAGAGAAATCAGTCATCTCAAGAATCGACCTGATGTTGTCTTCCACACTCATCTGTCTGAAAACGGACGCTTCCTGCGCCAAATAGCCAATACCCAGCTTAGCCCTTTTGTAGACCGGGAAGCTGGTAATCTCGGTATCGTCCAGAAAGATTTTACCTCCATCAGCCTTAATAAGTCCGACGATCATGTAAAACGAGGTCGTTTTCCCTGCTCCATTGGGTCCGAGTAATCCAACAATCTCACCCTGTTGCAATTCGATTGAAACACCCTTTACAACAGTCCGGTTACGGTAACGTTTGACTATATTTTCTGCTCTTAATTTCATGGCTATATTATCTACAGTTGTTCTTTTATCTTTTAGTACTTCGAGTACTTAGAATACTTAGAGTACTTAAAGTTGGGGACTCCTAATATTAGTACATATTTGGAAGGAGGCAAACTACTCTAAGTACTCTAAGTACTCTAAGTATTCTAAGTACTTTAAGTATTCTAAGTACTTTCTCTAAGCTTCCAGTAGGTCAGTATCCTTTCTTCTCTTCTCGACCATCCGTGCCATCAAAATTCCTAGTTCATATAATAAAGCAAGTGGCCCTGTGACAAGCAACATACTAAATGCATCGGGAGGTGTGATGATGGCGGCCAAACAAAGCAGAACAATAAATGCATGCTTTCGGTATGCCTTAAAGAAAGAGGTCCCGGCTAAACCAACCTTCGTGAGAAAATACATGACAATAGGAAGCTCAAAAACGATAGCGCTTCCCAATACTATCGTTGTAACTGAACTGATATAAGATACCAGATTGATCTGATTGAGAACCTCCTGACTCACCTGATAACTGCCAAAAAAATGGGTGGTTAAAGGAACGATCAGAAAATAGCCAAAACTAACTCCCAATAAGAAAAGAAAAGTACTGTACACAACTGCGCCTGTCACATGCTTTCTCTCGTTCTCATACAAAGCCGGACGAACAAAACGCCAGAATTCCCATAAAATATAAGGAATAGAAATTATGATGCCACCAATAATAGCCAGGCTCAAATGTATGCTAAACTGTCCTGCCAGGTCAATATTGATCAATTGGAAAGGTTTGGTATTAATGGCAAGATCAGGAGAGTTCAATTGGACTGCCAGCCAGCCAAACAAGCGATTGGTAATGAAATTGGGGCTTCTGGGAGCCAAAATTACATCATCAAAGATGAACTGTCTGTTAAGGAAAACGATTACCCCAAAAAAGACTACAGCAGCCGAAGCGCGGACCAAATGCCATCTCAGCTCTTCCAGGTGCTGTAGAAAAGACATTTCTTTTCCTTTTGAACTGCCATCTTCAGTACTTTTCGAGAGAAGGGATTTTTTTTGTTTTTCTGCCATGAAAAATAACCGTAATTAAAATCAAAATTTGTCGCAAATATACAATTCTTTGCCCACAAGAATGTACCAAAAACCTTCCTGAATGAATGTTAAATTTTATTGTTATTAAATAATTGTCTTGTTTGCAGGACAATATTTTATAACTTAGTATCTTTAATAAAATTTGGATAGAAAGTATAATGACTATTGACACGAAAAATACGCTAACTACTGAACTACAAAAATATTTTGGATTCGACCGATTCAAAGGACAACAGGAAGATGTGATAAAAAGTGTGCTGGCAGGGCACGATACCTTCGTATTAATGCCTACCGGAGGAGGCAAATCTCTTTGTTACCAATTACCTGCCTTGCTGCAGGAAGGTACCGCAATTGTCATTTCCCCATTGATTGCTTTGATGAAAAATCAGGTAGATGCCATCCGAAGCTTCAGTGTTCACGATGGGATTGCTCACTTCCTCAACTCCAGTCTGACAAAATCCGCCATTCAGAAAGTAAAGGAAGACATCGGTAAAGGTCAGACGAAACTGCTCTACGTTGCGCCAGAATCGCTGACCAAACAGGAAAATATTGACTTTCTGAAGACCATCAAGATTTCATTTTATGCCATTGATGAGGCGCATTGCATTTCTGAATGGGGGCACGACTTCAGACCTGAATATCGTCGTATCAGACCCATAGTCAATGAAATAGGTCAGGCCCCAATCATTGCCCTGACTGCTACTGCGACACCAAAGGTTCAGAGTGATATCCAGAAGAATCTGGGTATGCTCAATGCCAATGTATTCAAGTCTTCCTTCAACAGGCCCAATCTCTTTTATGAGGTTCGTCCAAAAGTGAAAGCAAAAGATCAGATCATCCGGTTATTCAGAACCAATGTTGGAAAGTCGGCCATTATTTATTGCCTGAGCCGCAAAAAAGTAGAAGAAATTACTGAATTGCTTCAGGTCAATGGGATCAAAGCCCTTGCTTATCATGCAGGTATGGATTCAACGACCCGTTCCCTAAACCAGGACAAATTTCTGATGGAGGAGGTCGATGTTATTGTGGCCACCATTGCTTTTGGAATGGGCATCGACAAGCCGGATGTCAGGTTTGTTGTTCACTATGACATTCCGAAATCACTGGAAGGCTTTTACCAGGAGACCGGCCGTGCAGGACGAGATGGTGGAGATGGTCGTTGTATTACCTTTTATAGTTACAAGGATATTCAGAAACTGGAGAAATTCATGCAGGGGAAACCGGTTGCTGAACAGGAAATTGGCAAGCAATTGTTACTTGACACTGTGGCTTTTGCTGAATCTTCTCTTTGTCGCCGCACAATTCTCTTACATTACTTTGGGGAAAAATACATCACAGAAAATTGTGAGCATTGCGACAACTGCCTGAATCCCAAAGAGCTGATAGAGGGCAAAGAGATGGTCACACTTGCCTTGCAAGCTGTTCTTGATGTCAAGGAGCAATGCAAAAGCGAACACCTTGTCAATATACTATGCGGAAATGAGACGGCTCAGGTTAAATCTTTCATGCACAACAAACTGGAGATATTTGGCGAAGGCGATGACCACAAAGACAAATTGTGGAACGCCGTTTATCGTCAATGCATCATTGCAGGCTTCCTGATTAAGGACATTGAAAACTATGGCGTTTTAAAAATGGCCGTAAAAGGAAGAACCTATCTCAGTAATCCTCAGCCCTTCACCATTGTAAAAAACCACGACTACGAAGCAGAAGAGGAATCTGATGAGGTACCTCAAGGTGCGGGTGCTGTCGGTGATCCGGAACTTTTCTCGATTCTGAAGGATCTGCGTAAAAAAGTTGCTATAAAAAATAATCTGCCGCCATTTGTCATCTTTCAGGATCCATCGCTGGCCGATATGTCCATTCAATATCCCACCACGCTCGACGAACTGCAAAACATTATCGGGGTAGGACAAGGTAAGGCACAACGCTATGGGAAGCCTTTTGTCGAATTAATTAAAAAGCACGTTGAAGACAACGGGATAGAGCGTGCCCAGGATTTTGTCGTTCGTTCTGTCGCGAACAGGTCCAAAAACAAAGTATTCATCATCCAGAATATCGACCGTAAATCACCGCTCGATGAGATTGCCGCATCCAAAGATATGGACATGGATACCTTGCTGACTGAGATTGAAGCCATTGTCAACTCAGGGACGAAAGTTAACATCGACTACTACATCGAAGACACCATGGACGACGACCAGATCGAGGATATCTTCAACTATTTCAAAGACGATGCTGAGACGGATTCTATGGAAGAGGCCATTGCCGAACTGGGCGATGATTATGAGGTAACTGAAATCAGGCTGGTCAGGATCAAGTTTTTGGCGGAGATGGGGAATTAGGAAAGCGATTAGCCATTAGTTGTTAGTTGTTAGCCTGTTAGCAGCGACATGCAACTCCGGTAATTGCAATTGGCGAAGCGAAGCAGATTCAATATCTGTCCATTCTGGGGCTTTTTCCAGTCTCCGGCGAGAGTGTCCTGAAACAGATTCAATATCTGTCCATTCTGGCTTGTCTCTGCCCCCGGAGGGGGTGTTTTGTTTGTAGAAAATCGGGATATTGGGGGATGGAGCACCGGAGGTGCGACCTGCCATTTGAATCGTTCGGTTATCCATCATTCAAAGGATTGAGTATTTACAGATCGCTCCTCCGGAGCTCCTCGGCAGATCGTCATTCGTACCCTACGAATAGGTCACCCCTGCCGGGGTTCTAAATAGCATGGAATTGCAAATCCAAGGCAATGAGGCTAACTAAATAGCTAACGGCTAATGGGCTAATCACTAACTCACTGGCAAGTTCAGATAGAAAATTGTTTTCCCTTTTTCGCTTTCGTAACTGATCTCCCCTTTGTAATTTTCAATTATGGTTTTAGTAATGGCCAGACCAAGCCCCATGCCACCGCTTTTTGTTGTGAAATTGGGCTCAAACAGACGGGAGCGGTCTGCCTCCGGAATACCCGGACCATTGTCGCTGACGGCAATCCTCACCTGGTTTTCGGCAATGTCCAAATTTAACCGGATTAAACCATCGTCTTGATTAACTATGGCTTGCGTCGCATTCCGGACAATATTCACCAATGCCCTGCGTAACTGATCACGATCTCCTGACACATAGACCTCTCTATTTGGACACTCAACGCTAAGCGAATATGCTCCGGGCGCATCAAAAAGCGTGGCAACTTCTTTGATCAATCCCGTCATTTCAACAGGTTCAATGCGCGTAGAAGGTAATCTTGCAAAATCAGAAAAAGTAGATGCAATGGCAGACAATGCATCGATCTGCGCCACGAGCATCCGGGTTACCTGATTAAAATAGGTATCAAAATTGGAGGCGCCTTCATTTTTGATTTTCTGAAGGTATTGAACATTCAATTTCATTGGAGTGAGCGGATTGTTGATCTCATGCGCAATCTGCCGGGCCATCTCTTTCCAGGCCGATTCCCTTTCAGAACGTGCCAGCATAGCGGCACTTTCGGCCAATTCGGCTACCTTTTTGTTGTAGGCCTCCACGAGTCGGCCAATCCCATCTTCTCCCTGGTATTCTATTCTGGCATTTACCTTCCCAAAGGCAATCCCCTGCAACTTCTTCTCTATCTGCAACAGCGGAACTGTCAGTTTAGTACTGATGGCCAGGGCAACCACCATCGTTAGGAGAACCAGCAAAATGTAGAGGTTAATAAATGCAACGATAAAGCCTGTCACCTGTCTGGTGAATTCGTCCTGTCTGTTAAAATAAGGTAGATTGACGTAACCCACCAATTCTTCAGACTCATTGAAAAGTGGCGCATAGACTGAGAAAAACTCCATTTTACCAAGATTCTCAAGGTGCAAAAATGTCGCACCTCCCTGAACGCTCATTGCCTGATAGGCTTTGGCGTCCATCCTGTCGGAAGTCAGTCCCTGTTCAAATATCTCCTTTCGGGAGGAAGCAGCCAACTTACCTTTTAGATCATAAATATTGATGTCTGTCCAGGTGATATCCGAAATTTCGACCAACTGCTCCCCGAGGAAGATGTGCAGGGAGTCAAGCCTGGCGGAATGACCAATCCTCAATCCCAATTCGGATGAAATGGCCCTTACTTTCTGGTCAAGATCCTCCTTTAACGTTCGTTGCAATTCAAGATAGTTGTATTTGATGAGTCCCCAGCCGATAATGAAAAGCAATACCAGCAAGGTTGCAACAAGCGTGAATTGGATCTTTCCCCTAAGTTCCAGTCTGTTTTTCGGAACAAGTTTCAACTTTTGATTGATGACAATCCACATAAATCCAAACAGATAGATGAAAAGAAAAAGTGTAGGAAAACCTCTTCCCTTCTCCACCAAAGAGGCAATAGGATAACTCACTACGACATAATTCCCGCCACTTCGTTTGTAGACGCAATGAGAAAAACCACCCTTTTCATGATAGGTAAACTCTTTTTGAAAATTCAGACCGGCCGGGATAGCAGGATCATACAAATAGGACCCTCCCCGGTCGACAAGCCTGTTGTCGAAATATTTGGCATAGCTGTATCCATTGTTGCGATTTTTTCGTGCAGCCTGCTGATCCATCAATAATTGAGGATAGCCCTTTCCTTCCGGGATAATTTTTGAGTTTAGTTCGATAAAGGCAATAAGTGGTTTCCGATTCTGTCTGTCAAAAAGGCGTAATTCGCCAAGGTAAGAGATCCTTCCATTGAGACGATCCATGAAATAGAAATCGGATCCCGGCAGGATAACCCCTTTGGAGGTTTTCAATTCGTTGAAAAAATTCAGGCAAGGAAATTTTTGCCGCTCGTCAGGAAGAAAAACACTATCAGTTGCAGCACAAACAGTGACCTGAAGCTCGTAATTGTTCCAGAAACCTGTGAAGTAATTCTGCTTCAGATAGGATTCCAATTTTTGATAAGGAGGCGTTGTAAATAACTGAATCATAGAATCTTTCACAATCTTTGACTCAAAATCCGACAGAAATATTTCTGCAGCCGGATCGCGTTCGGTGGCAAGGGTAACAGCCAGTACCTTCTGAATGTCTGCCCTCTTCTTTTCATTCTGGCTTTCGGCCACCAGGTTTAGTCCGAAAGCCAGCAACAGACCATAAACCATCAAGCTAGTAAGCATATATTTCGACAGAAGGTCGACCCCGGTCTGGTCGATAAGCAGGACCACCACCAGGTATATAAAGCCAATCCAAAGAGGGATACTTAATCCGGCAAAAAAAAGGACCAACCAGAAAAACAGGAAAGCGACGACGGCAGGAACAAAAATCGACCAGGATTTTCCCTCTTTTTGAACCGCACATTTGATCCTGACCAAAATCGCGCTTAGGCCTATCATTTGCATGGCAATACAAACCGATGCCAAAATATTTGGCACAGAGAGTGTGAAATTCCGGTAAAATTCAAGAGACACATCCGAATTGTTCAGCAGAAGCAGAAAAAGGCGTATGGATCCGATAAAATAGATTGTAACAAAAAAGATGAAGAACAGATTAAAGAAGGAGAAAAGTTGAACATTCCTTTCCTTTCTAAAAAAGTAAAAAAAGGATTGG
>CAIRSO010000848.1 GCA_903881215.1 uncultured Bacteroidia bacterium | reverse complement strand
TTATCCATAAAGCTTATTGCTAGCAGGTTGCTCCCCAGCAGAGCCTGTTTCCTCTTGGGCTTTACGTTTATAAAAGTACAATAAAATAAAAAAAAAGATGAAAAAAGTGCTGAAAAATTTGGATTACAACATAGAAGGGTGAATGTCAGTTTGTGAAGCAAGAGCAAACTGACCAAACACGAAGTGCCAGAAGGTGATGCACCTATTGTTTAGACCGCAGTGCCTGACGGCCCTTTATTTTTCCGACCTGGCGATCAATAACTTCGTGCGAAATTTGAGTGTAATAGTGTATTTCTTTGAGAGGGGTTAAAAGGGTGACCATAAAAAAAGGCCGTCTCGAAACATAAAATGGGACGGCCTCCTCATGCAGTTTATTTACCTTTTTGTTTTTTAAATATTCGAGTATAAAAGAATATTTATACATTTGCGTAAACGAATTCGAGTATGGAAGAAAATTTCACAGCCTTAAAGAAGTATAATTTTTGGGAAGGCAATGTTCCTGAACTGGGATATTACCGCAAAGATTATACTGACAAAATATTTGACTATACGGGCAGTAGGCTTGTCAAAGTGCTGGTAGGTCAGCGCCGTACTGGTAAAAGCTATATTCTCCGTCAGATTGCCCACAGGCTGATCGAGGGTGGTGTAGATCCTCGGAATATCTTTTATATCAACAAAGAATTTACTGATTTCGATTTTATCAGCGATTATATAGAACTTGAGGTACTGCTGAAGCTATATCGGGAAAAACTTAAGCCTGAAGGTAAAGTCTGGCTTTTTATAGACGAAGTACAAAATATAAGCGGATGGGAACATTTTGTGAACTCTCATTCGCAGAATTTCGTTGACAGCTATGAAATATTCATCAGTGGCTCCAATTCCAAAATGCTTTCAATGGAATTGGCAACGCTACTTTCCGGTCGTTATGTCAATTTTGAGGTATTCCCATTTAGTTATGCGGAATACACTGGAATAACCCAAGTAGAAATAAAAAAGCAAAGTTTCATCGACTATATGGAGAGCGGAGCATTGCCTGAGTTGTTCGTATTGCCAAATGACCAAACAAAGCGCAATTATATATCTGCTATAAAAGACACCGTATTGCTTCGCGATATTATACAACGGCACAGTATAAAAGACCCAAAGTTGCTGGAAGATATTTTTATTTACCTGGTCAATAATGCTTCCAACTTGGTCTCAATAGCCAATATTGCGAACTATTTCAAAAGTAACGGGAGAAAAACCACCTATGATACAGTTGCTAATTACATCGGTTATATTGAAGATACATTCTTGATACACAAAGTTGAACGCTATGACATCAGAGGAAAGGAAACAATCTCTGGCAACTGTAAATATTATATAAACGACTTATCGTTCAAAAATTATCTTTATCCCGGATTCGGTTATGGGGTGGGTTATAAGTTGGAAAATCTTGTTTATTTGGAACTACGCAGGGCAGGATACGAGGTTTATGTTGGCGCGATGCGTGATAAAGAAGTGGACTTTGTCGCTAAAAAAGGGGATCGGCTTATCTACCTTCAAAGCACCTATCTTTTGGTTGACGAGCAAACAACACATCGTGAATATGCTCCGCTGGAAGCAATATCGGATAATTATGAAAAAGCTGTTGTTTCACTCGATGACATTTCACTGCCTTCCAATAAAGGAATCAGGCATATTCAGGCATGGAAATTACATGAAATGCTCTAAAAAAATTAAGACCGTCCCATTATCTCTTGAGACGGTCTTAATTTATATCGGGAGTATAAAGTCGCCAAACAAACGTCTGAATAATGAAACTAGTCTTGTCATTTCTGCAAATTTTAAATATTAAAATGATTGTTGCCAAAAGGATAAATAAGGCGATAAGGATTGGGAAATGAAGGCTAAAGGCAAAAGGTTAAAGGCTAAAGTGGCATTGGAGCTAGGGTTATTATTGTGCCGGATGAAACAATAAAAACGCATGAATTTTCATCCGGGCGTTTTTGTTGTTTAGCCTCAAATTTTCGGAGTCCAATACGTTATTCATTTCCCAAGTTTACCATCCGTTGTTAATTATTTGTACGAAATACAAACAACATATTGTTCTTAATTAAAACAATTAATATCTTTGTGGTGTTGAATTGAAATAAACAGATTAATATGAAGATAAAACTCCTGCAAAAACAAATTGGTCAGCGGATAACCGAACTTCGAAAGATGAAAGGGTTGTCACAGGAAGATTTAGCAAAAAGTGTCAAGATGTCCAGACCTTCCTTAGCTCAAATAGAATTAGGGAACAGAGGTGTAAATGTTTTTGAATTGCAACAGTTGTCTTTGATTTTGAACTTTTCATTGGATGATTTTATGTCCGGGAATTTTTCAGTGAACCAAGATGTTGAAGGCATAACTGAGGCAATATCAGAAAAATCAGAAGAACGAATTTCTGTACCAACTCTTCAAGTAAGTAAGTTCAAGAATGTGTTGCTATACATTTTAGAAAGGTGCGCAGGCAAACCAAATGTTGGAGAAACGGTACTTTACAAATTGCTGTATTTTTCTGATTTCAATTACTACGAATTATATGAGGAACATTTGACAGGTGCAAAATATCGAAAATTGCCTTATGGTCCTGTTCCACAAATGTTGGATACTATCATCGGTCAGATGTTGGAAAATGGAATGATTCAAAGGATTAAAACAGAATATTACGATAAAATACAAACTCGCTACATTCCGCTTGCCAAAGCTGATTTGACTAAATTGAAAGCAAGTGAAAAAGAGGTGATTGACAGAGTTATTGAACAAATGAGTGACTGGTCGGCTTCCGCAATCAGTAGTTATTCCCATAAAGATATGCCATGGCTTGCTTCAAAAGAAGGAGAAGAAATAAATTACGAATTGGCATTTTACAGAGATGCCCCATACTCTGTGAGAAACTATGGGGACGAAATTGAAGAACAATGATTTTTGAAGAATTGACCGAATTTCGAAAGGATTTAAAAACCCTTTTGAAAAAATACAGAACACTCAGAGATGATTTGAATGTAGTGAAACAAGTGTTGACTACAATACCGGATGCCAGACCTCCGTTTAGTTTTCGTATTGAAAATTTGACTTTAGAAACATGTGTAATTAAAGTAAAAAAGATTGCCTGTAAATCATTAAAAGGTCGAGGTGTGAATTCAGGCTTAAGACTGATTTATGCTTACTTCAAAGATCAGCAAAAAATAATTTTTGTCGAACTGTATCACAAAAATGATAAAGAGAATGAGGATAAACAAAGGATTATAAATAATTTCAAATAGCAAATTTTAGACAAAAAACGCCCGAATCTTCATCCGGGCGTTTTTCGTTTTTAGCTTCAAATTTATAGAGTCCAATACTTTAACCTTTAGCCTTTAGCCTTTAGCCTTTTTTAGTTGCTATCGAGGTGCACCGACTTCACCGCCCTCCCCGAAGGATCAGCATTGTTCCTGAATGAAGGATCCCAAGCCAATGCTTCAGGCGTGCTGCAGGCGATAGAAGGTACGGATGGTACACAAGAAGCTGCGGTGTCCGAAGGAAAATGTTCGGCGAAAATGGAACGGTAGAAATATTCCTCTTTGGACATCGGCGTATTGATGGGGTAGCGGAATTTGGCATTCTTCATCTGCTCATCGGAAACCTTTTCGGCCACCATCAACTTCAATGAATCGATCCAGTTGTAACCAACGCCATCGGAGAACTGCTCTTTCTGACGCCATGCCACACTTGCGGGTAGATAATCTTCGAAAGCTTTGCGCAGGATCCATTTTTCCATTTTACCATCTTTGGCCATCTTGTCTTCAGGATTCAAGGTCATTGCAACATCCATAAACTCTTTGTCGAGAAAAGGGACCCTACCTTCCACACCCCATGCGGCCAGTGATTTGTTGGCGCGCAGACAGTCATAGAGGTGCAATTTGCCCAGTTTGCGGATGGTTTCTTCGTGGAATGCCTGCGCATTGGGAGCCTTGTGGAAATATAGGTATCCACCGAAAATTTCGTCTGCACCTTCACCCGACAGGACCATTTTAACGCCCATGGATTTGATGACCCTGGACAGAAGATACATTGGGGTAGATGCCCTGATGGTGGTAACATCGTAGGTTTCGAGGTGATAGACCACGTCGCGGAGGGCATCCAATCCTTCCTGGACGGTGAAGTGCACTTCGTGGTGGACTGTACCAATATGATCAGCAACTATTCGTGCAGCGGCAAGGTCAGGCGATCCAATCAAACCTACTGCAAAGGAGTGCAGTTGAGGCCACCATGCCTCCTGGGAGTCATTTACAGATTCAACGCGTTTGGCCGCATATTTCTTGGCTATGGCTGAGATGACAGAAGAGTCGAGTCCGCCGGAAAGAAGCACTCCATAAGGCACATCCGACATCAGCTGACGGTGTACTGCATCTTCGAGGGCTTTTCGGAGCACATCCATATTTGAAATGTTGTTCTTTACATTCTCATAGTCACCCCAGGTGCGGCTGTACCATTTCTTTGGAACGCCTCCATCTTTGCTATATAAATAATGACCGGGAAGAAACTCTTCAATTCTTTTGCAGACACCCTCAAGCGCCTTGAGCTCAGAGGCAATGTAAAACTGTCCGCGATCATCCCAACCCATGTAAAGCGGTATGATCCCGATGTGGTCACGGGCAATCAGGTAACAATCTTTTTCCTTGTCGTAAAGGGCGAAAGCGAAAATTCCGCTGAGATCTTCAAGGAAATCGATTCCTTTTTCCTGGTACAAGGCCAGAATTACTTCGCAGTCGGATTGTGTTTGAAATTCGTATTTGGATTCGAGCGGGTTTCGGAGTTCCCTGTGGTTGTAAATTTCGCCATTGACTCCCAAAACAAGGTTTTTGTCTTTGCTGTAAAGCGGCTGACCGCCTGAAGTTGGGTCGACGATTGCCAAACGTTCATGGGCAATGATGGCACGATCATCTACAAAAATTCCGGACCAGTCCGGTCCGCGGTGCCTGATCCTTTTTGACATTTCGAGTGCTTTGATCCGTAATTGCTCGCTTGGACCGTTGATGTCAAATATTCCTACTATTCCACACATGTTGTACTAATTTTTGTTGGTTCAATGATTTGAAAATCGAATACAAATTGATTAAATAATCAGCCGCAAATATACAAATATCTACGAATGTAACAAATATCAGTACAAAATGTCAGAAAAAAGTTTTAAAATTGATTTATTTGATTAATGGGTATAGTTGAGAAATTTTCTAAAACTTGAACTTGTTTATCACTTTTCCAACTTCACCCCCCTCATAATTGATGGTTAGTGAGTCATTATTCATGTTTTTAAAGATTATATCTCTGTTTGTAAGGGAGTCGACGTAAATAATATTGAAATATATCTGTGAAGTGCTATCCATGGCAGATTGGAATCCGACTATTCCGTTATCATTTGATAGATGGCTCACAAAATAGGAAACGGCATTCAAATTGTAGGTTTTGTGGTCGGATGGAACTACCATTGTGTCAAGAATAGCTTCACGGTAGTTCGATTTCCCGTTGAAAGAGTTTTCGTAAGCGTCAAACATTTTGTACTTGTAATCCTTGAGCCCAATCGACTTGAATGTTAGCTGGCTTGCCAATTTAAAGGAAAGCGACTGTTTGGATGTCTTTCCTTCAGTGGTAACGGAGAGAACTTTTGTCTCTAGAATTTCCTTTAAGCTGTTTTCGTTTAATGTTGAATTTCCCGGCAGGTAGATTCTCACTGTTACCGGACAGCTAAACTCACTTTCGACACCCAATGCATCCGTTTTCTCTTTTAGTAGCAATGAAAGATTTGTAAAATCTGAAGGATCAAAGAAGTTATCCAGCAAGCAAGAAACCATTTTAACAGATTGGTGACCATCCGTTAGCGCCCGGATCTCTGATTTTTGCGGAGTGAAGAGTTCTGCCTGTAATTTTACATCATTCAATATGGCAGGATCATAGTATACTTTGACTTTATGTGTCGAAACAAAGGTGGCAACACCATAAACACCCTTAACTTGTTTCATCTGAGCTGCAAAAGCCATGGAACTGCCAAAGCACTTGATGGCAGAAATGCCGGATTGGGTAAATACGGCACCCTTTTCGATCTCCTCTGCTGTTCCCCATCTTTGGTCGATGGTAGGAAGTTCCCAATTTGAACTCAGAACTAGTCCCAATATGAAAAGCACGATTGCGGCTGTTGGCGGCAACCATTTCAATCCGCTTTTTTTGTTGATAAGAAGGGTCTCTTTTTCCGGACAGACTTCCAGGCATTCGCCGCATAAATTACAATCTGCTGCTGTGACGACCCGCATTTTAGCTACATCAATGACCTGAGGGCATTTTCGGCTGCAAAGCTGACAGTTGGTGCAGGAAGATTCGTTTCGGGTAATTTTAGCGACAGGGAAGAAATTTACTTTTTCGCCCCAAATCTCGAGGATGTAACCGCCAATGGCAGCGATACCAAGAGGCCATACATAGGACAGTTGAATGCCTGCTTTTAAAAGGATGACATATATAAGTAATACAGCTGCAAAGAACCAGGTGAACTTGATGATATTCGAAATTGCTCCCAGCGGACAAAGGTATTTGCACCAGAAGAGTCTGAAAATGATTGATCCAATCACCACAATGGTAATTGACAATATCGCATAATACCAGACTACATCCAGACTAAACCCGGATGCTATGGCGAAAAACGGATCATATTTCTTGCAAAATAATTCGTTGGAATCCAGCGTGAAATAGAAGGTGATGAAGAGTAGAATGTATTTTAATGAACGCAGAATCTTGTCAGCTAATCCGGTAATTTTTACCCTGATTTTGAATTTATCCCCAATGCTCCCCAGCCATTCACTGATGGTGCCTATCGGGCAAATGTAGGCGCAGAATAGTTTGCTGAAGAGGACAATGCCAATGATTAGCATGATTCCCATGGCAATCTGGATGGTGGTCATCGAGCAGGCAAGCGAATTGTTCAATAAATAACTGCTGATGGCCTGCAATCCGCCAAATGGACAATATGCCTCGAAATTGGGTGCGAATTCCTTAACAAAGAAAGCCTTTGCTCCTAAAAATAGCAGAAAGGCAATAACTCCCCATTGGAGGATAAATCTCGGAAGATTTCTCTTTTGAAGTATTTTCATAGATCAGGTAATCCTCTATTTTTTCGTTAATTCGGCAATAACTGAGATCCCTATAAATAAAAGAACTATGGTTGATATGCCGTAAAGCTGTAGAGTTGAAAGAAGTAAAATCGAACAAAAAAGGAAAATGTATTGTACCTGATTATTTTTCCAGCTGAGATTTTTGAATTTCAGGGAGAACATGGGAATCTCAGCGACGAGCAAAAAGGAGAAAAAGAAGGTGATACCCAGCAAAACAGGTGTGGAGAGTAGAAGATTATCCACAGCCAGGATGGTGCCATGTTCCTGAATCAATGCAAGTGAGGAAATAAAAAGGGCATTGGCCGGAGTTGGTAAACCTATGAAGGAACTGGTCTGACGTTCGTCGACATTGAATTTGGCAAGTCTGAGCGCAGAAAATATCGGGATGAGGAAGGCACTTCCAACAATCAATAATTCGGTCAGAGAAAGATTGGATTGCAGGTTAGGAACAATGTTTTCATGAAAAAGGCTTGTCTCCAGTAGTTTATACATCAACAGTCCGGGAGCCAGTCCGAAGGAGATCATGTCGGCCAATGAATCAAGCTCTTTTCCCATGGGAGAGTAGGCTTTCAGCATCCGGGCGGACATGCCGTCAAGAAAATCAAAAACAGCTGCCAGAATGATCAGAAGGACGGCAGTGGTTAAAGAGCCTCTCATGACAAAGACAACGGCGATGCTGCCGCAAAGCACATTGAGCGAAGTAATGAAATTTGGGATATGCTTTCTGATCATTTGACCAAGATTATATTTCGGCGAGTATCGTTTGACTTCCTGTTACTTCCTGACAAAGTTCCGCATTGATTTTGGTTCCAATTGGTAAATAAAGATCCACCCTTGATCCAAAGCGGATAAATCCCAACTCATCCTTTTGTGTCACTTGTTTTCCAACGGTTGAGTAGGTGATAATGCGTTTTGCAACCGCACCGGCGATTTGCCTTACCAGCACTTCTGTCCCGTCGGCCATGCGGATCACGGTAGTGGCCCTCTCGTTTGATGTGGAGGATTTTGGCAGATAAGCCGCCATAAAATGACCATTGTGATGTTTGAAATAGGTGACTTCACCGGCTACCGGATTCCAGTTAATATGTACATTGTTGACTGACATGAAGACAGAAACCTGAAGTCGTCTGTCATTAAAATATTCATTTTCTGTAGTTTCTTCTATTGCAACGATCGTGCCATCTGCAGGTGAAAGGATAGAATTGGGAGCTGCTGTAATGATTCTGCGCGGATAACGGAAAAATCGAATGGTTAAAACCAATATTGGTAAGGTGGCCAGTAAGATAAAAACACTAAATACCGCATCATTGGTTAGACTTACCAAGTAATTGATTGAAAACCAAATAATAACTGAAATCAAAACTATTTTATATCCCTCTTTGTGTAAACGCATTCTTTTTCCTTTAAGTAGGGCAAAAATAGCGATTATTTCTTGAATTCTAAATGGGTATGTTAGCCGAAGAAGTGGATGAGCAGGTAAACGAACGGTGAAGCGAAGAGGATGCTGTCGAACCGGTCGAGAAGACCGCCGTGACCAGGCAAGAATTTACCTGAATCTTTAATGCCCAGGTTGCGTTTGATCATCGACTCAACCAGATCTCCAAAAGTGCCACTGATTGTCACAATGGTTGCGAGTAAAACCATGAAGGTCATGTCATATTTTGGGAAGATACGCTGAAGGGCGAGGGCAAAAACGAGGGAGAGAAACCATCCGCCAAAAAATCCCTCCCAACTTTTTTTCGGTGAGATTCTTTCAAAAAGACGGTGTTTTCCGAAGGTTACTCCAAATAAGTATGCACCTGAATCAAAAGACCAGATGAGAAAAAATAGAGAAATGAGCAGAGTCGGATCGTAATTGTTATCTGAAGGAAATGTTGGAAAAACAAAAAAGTTGAAAAGAGAAAAAGGAAGGATAATGTAAAGAATCCCAAAAAGCGTTACAGAGATGTTTTCCAGCGCATTTTTTTTCTTCCTGTAGAGTTCAAGAGCAGGAATGACAAATAGAACCGAGAGGCAAAATCCGGTAAGGTCAATGGTGAGAATTCCAACGTGATAAAGGAATGTAAGCAGGAAAATAGAAAATCCCAAAAGTGCTCCAATGGTTTTTTGAGGAGAGATACCGGCACTTTTTGAAAGCTGATAAAATTCTCTAAGTATAAAAATGGAAAACAGACCAAACAGCAGGGCGAAACTCCACGGACCATACCAGATGGCTCCTATTAGCACGACTGCAAATAGCAGTCCGGAGATGCTCCTCTTGTATAGTTCTTTCAAATTTCTCCCATTATTAGTTGGTTCAATAGTAACAACGCCTCCTTTTCACCTTTCCCTTCCATGTGAAATTTAACATCGTCAAATACATGGTCGTTATATCTTCCGAAAAATAGATCTTTTTCTAACCTTTTTCAATTATGTTTTGCTGTTATGCAACAGTATCATTGTCTTCAGCAGTGGCCACTTCAATGGCTTCGACTTTTACTTCTTCCTTCGTTTTATTCCAAGGCCTTGGACCGAATACAGCCTCTAAATCTTCAGTAAATATCACTTCACGCTCCAAAAGTAGTTCTGCCAGTTTCTTGTGAGCTTCCGCATTGGAGCTAAGAATTTTCTTGGCCCGTTCATATTCTTTGTTGATAATCACGTTTACTTCTGCATCAATTACCTCTGCCGTTTTTTCGCTGTATGGTTTGGTAAACGAATAATCCGATTGGCCTGAAGAATCGTAGTAGCTCACTTTGCCAATTTTATCGCTCATCCCAAAATAGGAGACCATGGCAAAAGAGGTTCTGGTCACTTTCTCGAGGTCGTTTTGAGCACCGGATGAGACTGATGAAAATATAAGTTCCTCAGCGGCACGACCGCCAAGTGTGGCGCAGATTTCATCGAGAAGCTGCACCTTGGTGGTGATTTGCCTTTCTTCGGGAAGGTACCACGCAGCTCCAAGAGCTTTCCCGCGAGGGACGATGGTCACTTTCACAAGCGGATGTGCATGTTCAAGCAACCAGCTAACGGTTGCATGACCAGCTTCATGGTAAGCGATGGTGGCTTTTTCGTTCACCGAAATGATCTTGTTCTTTTTCTCAAGTCCGCCGATGATCCGATCGACAGCATCAAGGAAGTCTTGTTTCTCAACAACTTCTTTCATTTTTCTGGCAGCAATCAGTGCCGACTCATTGCAAACATTGGCAATATCGGCACCTGAAAAGCCGGGAGTTTGCTTGGCAAGAAATTCTACGTTCACATCCTCGCCTAATTTCAAGGGACGAAGGTGAACCTCAAAGATCTCTTTGCGATCTACCATATCAGGCAATTCGACATGTATCTGACGGTCAAAACGACCGGCACGCATCAATGCCCTGTCAAGAATATCGGCACGGTTTGTGGCTGCCAGAATGATAACACCTGAGTTGGTGTCGAATCCATCCATCTCGGTCAGTAACTGGTTCAGCGTATTTTCGCGCTCATCGTTTGAACCCATGTTTGGGTTGCGCCCCCGGGCACGACCGATGGCATCAATTTCATCTATAAAGACGATACAGGGTGATTTTTCTTTGGCCTGTTTGAAAAGGTCACGTACTCTGGATGCACCTACTCCGACGAACATCTCAACAAAATCCGAACCCGACATGGAGAAAAATGGTACTTCCGCCTCTCCGGCTACGGCTTTTGCCAGTAAGGTTTTACCTGTTCCGGGAGGGCCGACCAGCAAGGCGCCTTTTGGAATTTTACCGCCCAGTTTGGTATAGCGATCGGGATTTTTTAAGAATTCAACAATCTCCTGAATCTCCTGCTTTGCTTCCGCCAAGCCGGCCACTTCTTTAAAAGTTGTAGAAACTCTGGATTCCTTGTCGAAAACTTTGGCCTGAGATTTCCCAACGCTAAAAATATTACCTGCTCCGCCGCCACCTTTGCTCATTCTGCGGAAGATCCAGAAATAGAAGAATACCAGAATCAGGATTGGGAAAACCCAGCTGAAGATCTCTGTAAAATAGTTGGTACGGGTTTCATAAGTCAAAATTACACGTGCCGACTCACCGACCTCTTGCTGGGCCTTTTCAAGATTGGATTCAAAAACATCTACCGATCCAATGTTAAAAGTAAAATGCGGTCCGGTTTTGGGAGGCTCAGAAAGTCCCTGTGTTAATTTTGCCTTGTATTTTTCATAGGAAGCTTCTTTGAGGTAAATTTCAGCTTCTGTTTTGTTGACAATGACTATTTTTTCGATGTCACCATTTTTTAGCATGGTGCTTTTTACCTCCCGCCAATTTGTTTCGGCAGGTCTACCCCCGGTACTGAGAAGATTATATCCCACCAACAGCAATAGTAAAACCCCATAAATATAGATGGGATTGAACTTGAAAGGCGAGGGTTTATTATTACTAACCATCGTTGGTTTACTCGTTTTTGTGGTCTTTGGACCTTTTGTATTTGTTTTTTTTTCTGCCATGGTAATTTAAATGTCTGCTTCAATATTATAAATAGTCCCGTCACCCCAGAGGGATTCCAGATCATATAAACGTCTGAAAGGTTCCTGAAAAATGTGAACCATTACATTCACATAATCAAGCAAAATCCATTGTGCATTCTGAAATCCATCCTGTTTCCATACTTTCTCAAAAGCCAGCTCCTCGACACTCTCTTCAACCGATCGTGCGATGGCATCGACATGTGTGTTTGAACTACCGTGACATATGATGAAATTGTCACATTCGGCATCTCCTTCAAAAGACAGATCAATGTTGACAATTTCAAGCCCTTTTTTCCGGCGAATCCCTTCTACTATGGCATCCACCAAATCCATCCGGCTATTCTCAACACCTTTTTGCAACATAGACTGATTTATAAACACAAAGATAGTTGTTTTATATGATTCCTAAAAAACCCTTGGGTCGTCTGATTTCCCCAATATCATTTAACTTTACACTAAATATTTTGCAGAGCCATGATAGGATCAATCATCGTACAACTGGACACTGTCGATTCGACCAATAACTATGCCGCAAAGGAATTGCTGACAAAAAGTCTGACTGAAGGAACTGTTTTTGTAGCAGCTTGTCAGCAGGCCGGGCGGGGTACGGGTTTAGCCTCATGGGAGAGTGCAACTGGCTTAAACCTGACTTTTAGCGTTGTTCTTTATCCCATACAGGTACCTATTTCCCGACAGTTTTTTATATCGAAAGCAATTTCTCTTGGGATGGCAGATTTTTTATCCCATTATGTAAAGGGAGTATCTAT
>CAIRSO010000847.1 GCA_903881215.1 uncultured Bacteroidia bacterium | reverse complement strand
ATTTTTCACACTAACTTTTACTGTTAATTCGCAAACTCCTCCAAAGAATAATCTGCCTGATCTTCTTAAGTCAAAGTTTTATACCGACTCCCGACCCTGGACACGCTGGTGGTGGTTTGCTTCCGAAATAAAAAAAGAGGATATATCCGATAACCTGAAATGGCTAAAAAAGAACGGCTTCGGCGGAGTGGAAATCGCATGGGTCTATCCGCTAAACAGGATGAAAAAAGACACACTCAACTATACACCACGCCAGAAATGGCTTAGTCCGGAATGGTCTGCAATGGTTGCCAATGCTAAACATTGCGCCGACAGCCTGGGATTGGGTTGTGATTTTACCTTTGGGTCCTTATGGCCTTTCGGTGACCTGGAAGTACCTTTTGACGAAGCGACAAGGAACATGAAGGATCCTAAATGGCGCCAGGAGATAACGGCTTCCTGGGATTACCCTAAAAAAGGATACGTTCTCGATCATTTGAACAAAGAGGCCTTCTACCATTATGCAAAAAGGACCGGTGATGCGCTTAAACCTGCCTTAAAAGGTTCTCTTTCAGGGATTTTCTGCGACTCATGGGAAGTAGAGACCAAACATTTGTCAACCAAAGGATTTATTGAAAAATTTTCTGAGCGGTACAGCTATTCATTAATTCCATTTATCGACAGTCTTTATACCAACCACACTCCGTTTCCTTCTGTCAGATATGATTACATGAAACTGTTGTCTGAATATGTTATCGAGGATTTCTACAAACCCTTTACCAATAAAAGTCATGAATTGGGGGCCTATTCCAGGGTTCAATGCTCAGGCGCTCCCGCCGATATCATATCCTCATATGCCACAGTTGATATTCCGGAGAGTGAGGCACTGCTCTATGAACCCACATTTTCAAACATCGTAGCATCGGCCGCCGGACTGTCAGGGAAAAAGATTGTCTCCTCCGAAACGTTTACTTGCCTGTACGGTTGGCCCAGAGACCATCATTCAGAAGAACAGACGGCAGACTTGAAATTACTGGCAGATGCACTTTTCGCCAATGGCGTCAATCACATTATCTGGCATGGAAAGCCATTCAATCCCAAGGGTCAGGATACCGTAAAATTTTATGCATCCGTGCATGTGGGAGAAACCGGATCTCTTGCTCCTGAACTTCCTGCCTTCAATAAATATCTGGAAAAAGTATCCGGCTACATGAAGAAAGGAGTTTCTGTTTCAAAAGTAGCGGTTTACCTGCCTACCGAGGATAGCTGGGTCGCTGGAGAACTACCTCCCGAAAAGCAGATGATCTGGGCCTGGGGCGCCTATGAACAAAGGTATACCTATCTGCCTGATGAACTCAAAGCATGGCGGCCTCTTTGGATTAACGGAGAATTTCTTCAAAAAGCCGAATACAACAACGGAATCTTAAAAGTTGGAAATCTCTCTTTTTCTGCTTGTTATGTGGATGTGAGGTACATGGATATTTCTGCCTTGAAACGACTAACCGAATTAGCTGAAATGGGTCTGCCAATCTGTCTCAAACAAAAACCCTCAGAGCCCGGATTTAATACCCGAATTACTGAATATCAAACATTGCTAAATAGGCTGGCAAAAATTAAAAATGTGAAATCATCCTGGCAGGAAATGGTACAAATACGCCCACTTGTTGAAGGAAAAGGGTTAGGAGATTTCTGGTGCAGGGAAACTGAAGATGGGCTTACCCTCTTTTTTGCCAACCGCCATTCTCAAGGACTGAAGTTCCCTTTGGCATATGGACAATTATTGAACGACAAAGCGGATACTGTACAAATTTCAATTAACTATAAGAATAAAATTGTTCCATATACACTTGCATTCAAACCTTACCAATCGATATTGTTAAAGCTTGGGACTGACGGCAGAATTTCGTCCGAAGAGATCGGATTCACACCGAAAATACCTGTTTTCATACCTCGGCCGAAAGTAGCCAGAGAAAAATGGGAGATTGAAATAAAAAAATAACCTTGAAACAAAGGTCTAAATTTTATGAATACTGAAGCCCTCAATTCTCTTTTAACCTACACCCATCTCATCAAATCCAAGGCACTTGATTTGGGATTCGACGCCTGTGGAATATCGAGAGCCGGTCGACTTGAAGATGACAGTGAAAGATTAAGAAGTTGGTTAGACTCAGGCTACCATGGGACCATGGAATATATGGCCAACCATTTTGAGAAACGTGTTAATCCGGCAGAACTGGTTGAAGGAGCACGGTCTGTGGTTTCAGTACTCCTCAACTACCATACTAACCTAAAACAAGTAGACTCTCAAGCGCCTGTAATTTCAAGTTATGCTTTGGGAAAAGATTATCATTTTGTTTTGAAAGAACGTCTATTAAAACTTCTTGCTTACATCCAAACTGATCTTGCACCTTGCGAAGGAAGAGTATTTACTGACTCTGCCCCACTTCTGGAAAAGGCTTTGGCCAAAGAAGCCGGACTAGGTTGGATTGGAAAACATTCTCTGCTGATCCATCCCCAAATGGGCAGCTTTCTATTTATTGGGGAATTGGTGCTGGATCTTGAACTTACTTACGATGAACCTTTTGGAAACAGTCTTTGCGGATCGTGTTCCAGATGCATGGACAGCTGTCCGACCAGTGCCATTATCGCGCCTTCACTTCTCGATGCCAACAAATGTATCTCCTATCTCACCATCGAGACAAAAATTGATATTCCGGAAGCCTTGACAAGCAGGCTTTCCAGCAGACTGGTTGGTTGTGACATCTGTCAGCAGGTATGTCCCTGGAACAGCAAAGCAAAGCAGAACGATGTCCCGGAATTTCGTCCAAAACCTGAGCTGCTTAAGATGACTGCCCTTGAATGGCAAAATCTTGACAGATCAACTTTCAAAAGACTTTTCAAAGGAAGTGCAGTCGAAAGAACAGGGTTTGCACGAATGAAAAGAACTCTGAATCATCTGTTTAATGATAAATGAATTATCTTTACATTTATTGTTGAGATAATCGGAGTCCCTCATTCCAAAATCGAAAATCGAAAATCGAAAATTTCTTCTGATAATGATCGAGCAATCCTGGACTGCTTTTGACGGAACCAATCTATATGCGGTTCAATGGCAACCTGTCGGTCCGCCAAAGGCTGTCATTGCGTTTCTTCATGGACATGGCACCCATTGCAGAAGGTATGACGAATGGTTCGGCCCTTTTGTAGAATCCGGTTTTGCCATCATCTCCTTTGATTTGAGAGGACACGGCCGGTCAGGAGGAAAACAGGGAACGATACACCGCTATAGTGAATATCTTGAAGATGCTGCCCTCATGGTCTGCAAAGCAAGAGAAAATTTTCCCGGACTCCCTTTGGTGCTTTATGGCCACAGTATGGGGGCTACCATCATACTTTCTTATCTTCAGGGAGTAAAAGAACTTCCACAAATGGCCATTCTGGCCTCAGCATGGCTTGAATTAGTTCAGCCTCCGGGCAAGTTCAAAAGCATGGCTATCTGGCTGGCCGATTCCCTGATCCCTCAAGCCACTATCAGCACCGGATTAAAAGCCAAAGATTTCGCTCCGCCACCGGCAAATGAACCAATAAAAGCCAAAGATCCGCTCATGCACAAAAGGATCTCTGCCCGTTGTTTCAGAGAAGTCCAAAGGGCATGTAAAAATATTGGCCCAGATAATATGCCACTCACCATTCCCTTGCTTTTTATGCACGGCACCCACGACCGGGTATCAACTGCAGCAGCCTCAGGGAATCTTGCAAAAAATATTCCTGGCCTAGTTACCTACCGCGAATGGGAAAACGGCCCGCATCAGCTTCACTCCTGGGATCAAAATGACCAGGTAACAACCTATACGATACAATGGATAAATGATCATCTATGATAAATTTTCGCACAGAAGTAGAATTGCCGAAAACTCCCAGTCAACTATCCTACAGGCAAAAAGCCATGATGGTTGGTTCCTGTTTTACCGAGAATATCGGCAATTATCTCCATAGTCACTACTTTCCCGTTCAGACAAACCCTTGCGGAATCTTATACAATCCGGCATCGCTGGCCCATTGCTTATCTTTTCTGGTAAATGGCAAACAATTTGACTATTCAGATCTCTTTTTTGCCAATGGTTTGTGGAATAGCTTTCATTTTCATAGCCGTTTCTCGAATCCGGACAAGAATAAAGCGCTGGAAGCGATGAACGGTTCTCTTTCCAATGCCTCTCAAAATCTTAAGATTTCCTCCCACCTCTTTGTCACTTTTGGTACTTCATGGATTTTTCGGGAGAAAGACCAGAATTCCATTGTTGGTAACTGTCATAAATTGCCAGCTCATAAATTTGTTCGCGAAAAGCTATCCGTCGAAGAGATGACAGGAATCTGGATACCTCTGCTAAACGATCTTTTTGCGATTCAACCCAATCTTTCTGTCGTTTTAACGGTAAGTCCGATAAGGCATCTCAAAGATGGCAGTTTTGAAAACCAACTAAGTAAATCAACTCTTTTTTTACTGGTAGACCGGTTACTTACTCACTTCGGAGCTGAAAAGATAACTTATTTCCCGTCTTACGAATTGGTCATGGACGAATTACGTGATTATCGTTTTTATGCAACAGACATGTTGCATTTGAGCGAAACAGCGACAGAATTCATTCAGGAAAAATTCAACGAAGTCTTTTTTGACAAAGAAAGCAAGGAGATTAGCTTCAAGATAGGAAAAATTGTTAAAACACTTGCCCATAAGCCGTTTCAAGGTGAAAGTTCATCTTACCAGGAATTGCTTTTAAAAATGGAAAAAGAAGTCAAAAAGATTACTTCTGACCATCCGGGTATCGAACTTAATGATTTAATAATTGATATCGTTCAAAAAAAGAGCCTTTAAATTTTTTTTAATCTTACCTTTGCAAATATTTAAGAGCTCTACGAGTTAAGGGTTTAAATGCATACCGTCAATCAATTTTAATTGTTCGAAAATATGGGATACCTGAATTTTGATAAAGATAAACTAGTTAATTTATCCTATTCATTGGATCGCGAAACTTTGCGGACCAACCGCGGAGGTGCCTATTCATTTACAACACTTGCCGGGTGCAATACGAGAAAATATCATGGTTTGCTGGTCGTGCGGTTAGAAGAGCAAGATGGAGGCAAACATGTTCTTCTATCATCCCTTGACGAATCGATTATTCAACATGAAGCCCAGTTCAATCTGGGTATTCATAAATTTCCCGGAGATTTTTATGAACCAAAGGGACATAAATACATCCGCAATTTTGAGTTTGACACCATTCCTAAACATACTTTCAGAGTTGGGGGTGTGATCTTGACCAGGACCAAGTTGTTGGCCGAGAATGAAAACCAGCTGTTGGTAAAATATACCCTTGAGGAGGCAAATAGTCCAACAAAACTTCGGTTCAAACCTTTTATGGCTTTCAGAAATGTGCACTCGCTCAGCAAATCAAACTTGTACGCCAACTCAAAATATACACCTGTAGCCAATGGAATCAGGATAAACCTCTATGAAGGTTATCCCGAATTTTTCATGCAGCTTTCTAAAGAGTGCGACTTTGTTGCGGTTCCTGACTGGTACAAAAACATAGAATATATCAGGGAGCAGGAGCGGGGGTATGAGTTTCAGGAGGATCTTTTTGTTCCCGGATATTTTGAAGTATCGATTGAAAAAGGTGAATCCATTATCTTTTCAGCCTCAACAACAGAACAAAAACCTAACACTTTCGTAAAAAAATACGAGAACGAGAAAAAAATCAGGATACCAAGAGACTCTTTTATCAATTGTCTCCGCAATGCTGGTCAGCAATTTTTGTGGGATCGTCAGGATGGGAAAGACCTCATTGCAGGATATCCCTGGTATGAATCAATTCCACGGCAAACACTGGCAGCCCTACCCGGATTATTCCTTTTGCAGGGTGATGTGAAAAATTTTGAGGCTGTATTGCAAACAAATCTGAAGCGTCTTAACAACGGACTTCTTCCCAAATATGTGGGTCAGGATAGTTATTATGATGCTGTTGACGCGCCACTTTTAGTTTTCAATGCATTGCAGAGGCTAGTAAAATTTAAAACTGCAAAAGAAGTTTGGGAAAAGTATGGCGAATCCATGAAAGAGATTTTAGACCACTACCGTGAAGGTACCGATTTCAACATACACATGCTTGAAAACGGATTAATCTATGCCAAAAAGGACGGAGTGGCTCTTACCTGGATGGACGACTACAAAGACGGACTGCCTGTTACACAACGTGGTGGGCTGGCTGTTGAAATCAATGCCTTGTGGTTCAATGCGGTAAGTTTCGCTCTTGAGCTTGCAAATGCCTCTGATGACAAGGCCTTTATTAAACGGTGGAAAGATCTTCCGGCTCTGATTTCCGACTCATTTTTATCGAACTTCTGGTGCGATGAGTGCTGTCAGCTTGCTGATTATATTGACGGCAATTACACTGACTGGTCTGTCAGACCAAACATGCTTTTGGCAGCGGCAATGGATTTATCCCCTTTGTCACGTACTCAGAAGAAATTGATCATCAGCACTGTTCGGAATGAACTTTTAACTCCGGTTGGCATCAGGACCCTTTCGCCTGAAGATCTGGCATACAAAGGATTTTCAGGTGATCGCGCAGATGATTTTTCAGAAACGGCTCATCAGGGAACCGTTTATCCATACCTGATATTTCCGTTTGTAAAAACATATCTCGAGGTACACAAAGCTGGCGGGCTCTCTTTTGCCAGGAACTGTCTGGATAGGTTTAAAAGTGAATTGTCTGAAAACTGTATCGGGACGCTTTCTGAGGCATATGACGGAAATCCTCCCCACACGGCAAGAGGATCGATCTCACAGGCAAGTAGTGTAGCTGGCGTAATCATGGCTTACGCGATCGTGGAAAAATTTGAAGAAGAATTAAAAACATTTGCAAACTAAACCAAAGATATGAAGGTATTGATGTTTGGCTGGGAATTTCCCCCTCATATTAGCGGTGGCCTCGGAACTGCAAGCTTTGGCCTAACCAAAGGTTTGGCTCAGTTTAAAGACATTGAGGTGCTTTTTGTTGTTCCTAAAGCTTATGGAGACGAGGATGATACTGCTGTCAAGAAAATCATTGGCGCCAATGAAATTACAATCACTCGGAAGCATGTAAATATTTACAATACAGACAAGCAAATAGATATTTCTGAAGTTAGTTCCAATCTTGTTCCTTACTGTGATCCCGAAGAGTTTTGGCAGTTCACTCAGCAAAGATTATCTGCCTCCACGCGTTTCGTACAGACTGATTCGCAGGGGAAAATTCCATTCTCAGGGAAATATGGCGCCAATCTGCACGAGGAGATTGCCAATTATGCCATCGTTGCAGAATACATTGGCAAGGAATATGATTTTGATGTCATTCATGCCCATGATTGGTTGGCATATCCTGCCGGGATAGCTGCCAAAAGGGTAAGTGGTAAACCATTGGTCATCCATGTACATGCAACCGATTTTGACCGGAGCGGTGGTAGCGTTAATCCCAAAGTTTATGCCATCGAACGTGAAGGAATGGAAGTTGCTGATCAGATTATCACGGTAAGCAACCTTACCAAAAAGATTGTCATTGAAAAATATGGCATCAATCCTAAAAAAATAACAACGGTGTACAATGCTGTTGAACCAGTTGAAAACAAGGAGAGTGAGTTGTTTAAAAGAGGAATTAACGACAAAATTGTTACCTTTCTTGGACGAATTACCCTGCAAAAAGGACCAGAATATTTCATAGAAGCTGCTTATCAGGTACTGAAACGAACCGAAAATGTTCGTTTTGTGATGGCCGGAAGTGGTGACATGATGGAGAAGATGATAAGGCGTACCGCCCGATTGGGGATTTCCGACAGATTCCATTATACCGGTTTTCTGAAAGGGGACGATGTATTTGATATGTTTCGTCTAAGTGATGTCTATGTAATGCCATCTGTATCTGAGCCTTTCGGAATTTCTCCCCTTGAAGCCATGATGACAGATGTGCCTGTGATCATCTCAAAACAATCAGGCGTGGCAGAGATTTTGACTCACGCTATAAAAGTCGATTTCTGGGACATCAATGCCATGGCAGATGCAATCTACGGAATCATCAAATACCCCGCTTTGTCTGCTATGTTCAGAAAATTCGGAAGGGTAGAAGTAGATAGTCTGCAATGGAAGCATTCAGCCTCCCACGTTAGAGAAGTATACAAAAAAGCAATAAGTAAGTAACATCGATAATAGTTCAAACCATGAAGACAATCTGTTTAAATTTTCAGGTTCACCAGCCCTTCCGCTACCGCAAGTATCGGTTTTTCGATATCGGAAATGATTCCTATTATTACGATGACTACGCCAACGAAACGATCATGCGAAAGATTGCAGACAATTGCTATCTTCCTGCCAACCATATACTGTTGAAGCAAATCAAAAAATGCAAGGGGAAATTTAAAGTCTCCTTTTCAATATCCGGTGTTGCATTAGACCAGTTTAGGTTATACGCTCCTGAAGTCATAGACTCATTCAAGGAATTGGCTGCTACAGGTGCAGTTGAGTTTCTTTCAGGAACATACGCCAACTCGCTTGTATCCATGGTAGACGAGGAGCTTTTTACTAAACAGGTAAAAGCACATGACGACCTGATAGAAGAACTTTTCCAGCAAAAGCCGAAGGTATTCCGTAATTCAGAATTGATTTATTCAGATGAGTTGGGTGACCTGATCTATCGGATGGGTTTTGAAACGGTTCTCACTGAAGGAGCGAAACATATCCTTGGATGGAAGAGCCCCAACTACTTGTATTGCAATGCACTCAATCCTCGCCAGAAAGTTCTGATGCGTAACCACAGACTCAGCGATGATCTATCCTTCCGCTTTTCAAATACATCCTGGAGTGAATATCCGCTTACTGCCTCTAAAATGACATCCTGGTTGATTGACCTTCCAAAAAAAGAGGAGATTGTCAATATTTTCGTGAACTACGAAACATTCGGAGAAATTCAGAAGAAAGGTACAGGCATTTTTGATTTTCTGGATACACTTCCTGAAATGATCCTTAAAACCAAAGAGCTAACTTTTTCTACTCCTAGTGAGGCTGTTAAGAATCTTCAGCCGGTTTCAGCAGTACATGTACTTCATCCTATTTCATGGGCCGATGAAGAAAGAGATCTTTCTGCCTGGCTGGGTAATGAACTCCAGAAAGAAGCCTTTAAGCATCTATACGATTTAAGAGAAAGAGTTAAAAAGTGCAATGATCCTCAACTTAGGAAAGACTGGATCTATCTGCAATCCAATGATCATCTCTACTATATGTGCACCAAATTTTTCTCAGATGGTGAAGTACACAAATTTTTCAATCCGTTTGGAAGTCCATACGAAGCCTTTATTAACTATATGAATGTTCTGAGTGATTTTACCTTGCGGCTGAATATTCTGGTCCCCGTCAGTGAAAGTGAAGCTGAGATGACGAAACTTAT
>CAIRSO010000846.1 GCA_903881215.1 uncultured Bacteroidia bacterium | reverse complement strand
TTTGACATCCTCCAAAGTAGAGATACCGTCAAAAACAGCGTCAGCAAATGCCATCATACGGCGGGTGGTTGTAGGCTGAACACCCTCATGGATAACGACATCATATCCTGCACGAAATAAATATATAGCAACGGCGGAGCCAACATCACCACTTCCGCGAACAAGAATTTCGGGCATATCCTCTCCAAAAATCCGTCAAAAAAAAACTAATTTTGCATAGGGTAGCAGCAAGCCTTCTTCACTAATAGAGAACATCCTGCCGAGTAAATCACGATGGATAGGCGCTTCAGCCGCCTACAGGTTCATCAGGCAAAATGTACCTGACCACAAAATATAAATACCTAACCACGCGGCAGGTCGCCATTGAAGGTGGGAAGAATATTATGCTCAAAGAAATTCTTATCCAAACCATAAAGGGTTTGGTAAAAGATTTGGGCTTCAGTGGAAATATCCACGGTCAGAAAAAGGTCAGGGTGTAATTTGCCTGCCAGCCAGGCAAGGCCAAGTATCCAACGTGGGTCAGGCTGATCCCAACTGTAAAGATCAGCAGCGAAGCCATATAGTTTTCCATCCTTCACAGCACGGATGGCAGACCAATTCGGATCGACTCTGAGTCCAGCGGCCACTTCGGAAGAATTATTTTCGTATGAAATAATGAAAATCTGGTCTGCATCCCACTCAGCCACCTGTTGCAGCGTTACTTGAGTCCACCCCAAAGCAGGATTGGCACCTTCCCAAACAGGTTCTCCCCCCGCGAGCTTCACTATTTGAGTTTGCATCGAATTCATCAGAGGAACATAAAAGACCTTGTTACCGTCGCTTTCGGCACAGGAAAGGATCAGCACTCGCGGCCTTGGAGCATCTTTGACAGTCTGGGAGATTTCATAGACTTTGGTTTGGAAATATGAGGCAACTTCGATTGCACGAGGCTCGTCGCCAAAAACCTGTCCTAAAATTGCCAAGTCCCTTGGATATTGGTCTGGGGTTTCAAAGTCAACATAAACGACTGGGATACCCATTGCTTCGATCGGTGCTCCAACACTTTCAGCGAGATCACTCTTCAATAAAACCAAATCAGGCTGAAGAGCAGCGATCTGCTCGGCATCCGAGTCTATTTCAAGAATAGCTTTCTTTTCGTAGTTCGGGTCAATCAACTCAATAAAATTCGCAGTGCCCTGGCCTGCATCACTCAATCCCGTGATCTTCTCAAGAGCATCTGGAAATAGATAGGCGGCGTCGGCAACCATGAAAATCTCCCTCCCAGGCAGGACAATCCGCTGCGGCGTGGCGGACAGGGTCACTTCGCGACTCAGTACATCAACAATGGTCATGAAGGTTGTGTCGCTTGGAACTTCAGTGTCAGGTAAAGATTTTTCAGGTGTCGAAGTAGCGGGGTTTGTGGTGGACAAGGTTTGAGGTACGCAGGCTGTGAGAATTAATGTAAGCAAAAGTTGGAGTAAGAAGCAGTTACGTTTCATATTATTTCCTTGGTCATTGAAACAAACCACGCACCGACCTGAAAGTGTATATACAGGACAGGTATTGATTTTCCTATAATAAAGCCATATCTGCATATGGCAGGAAAATTAGTTTTGTTTTTGCTTCACAATGCCCTCACAAAAAAGACTGTGTGAAGGAAGAAAACAGCCCCGCTGGGTAACTTGATTTTTCGCCCCTCCCATTCGGGGATAAAAGTCAATCCTCTTTCATCTGGGCAAAAGGGTGCCGGACTGTCCTGGGTTCATACAATTCAATTTAGGCAGAGAGGTTACTGAGAATCGTGGTTAGGATATCGCAGT
>CAIRSO010000845.1 GCA_903881215.1 uncultured Bacteroidia bacterium | reverse complement strand
TTGTTTATTGATGAAATACAGTCCTGCCCGGAGGCAATACAGTCATTAAGGTATTTCAAGGAAAAAACACCGGAGCTTCATGTCATTTGTGCAGGTTCATTACTCGACCATACTTTAAGCGAAATGAAATTGGCAATGCCGGTAGGACGCGTTGAATTCATGCATATGTATCCAATGAATTTTAAAGAGTTTCTGGTAGCAATCAAACAGAAAAAACTGGTAGCCTATATCGAAGAATTTGATTTTTCAAAACCATTCAGCGAAGTCATTCACAATCAAATTGCCCAGTATCTCCGGTATTACTTTTTTGTGGGAGGGATGCCGGCTGTAGTTGAAAATTTCGCTGAAAACGTCAGGCTTCCTGACATTCAGCGGATACAGAACAATATTCTGACATCAATCCAATATGATTTCGCCAAATACGGAACACGCAAACAACAGGAATATCTTCAAACAGTTTTAAGGTATTGTGGCCGTTTCCCGGGAAGGAAAATAAAATACAGCAATATCGACAAAGAAATAAGATCCACCTATCTGAAGGAGTCAATTGAAAAACTGGCATTAAGCCGGATTGTCCATAAAGTGATACACAGCAATGCATCAAAAGTACCGCTAACTGAACATGTGAAGGAAGATGTGTTCAAAACTGTATTCATGGATATTGGGATGGTGAACCAATTGAATCAAATAGAACTTACCGGACTGGATAATCTGGTAACTGCCAATGAGGGTATTCTTGCGGAGCAATACATAGCCCAGGAGTTGCTGTGCATACAGCCTGAGTTTTTAAGTCCGGAGTTGTTTTACTGGACGAGGGAAGAAAAAAGTTCGAATGCGGAGATCGATTTTATTTTTCAGCACAAAAACAAGATCTATCCCGTTGAGGTAAAGGCAGGGAAATCTGGAACTTTAAAATCCATGCAAATGTATTTGTATGAAAAAAAATTGCAGGAAGGTATCCGTTTTAATATGGATCTTCCCAGCAAAGGAACCTTTCACGTTAAATTGAATGCCCCGACCGGGGCCAGGGAACTTTCCTGGACGCTCTTGTCTTTGCCCCTGTACATGGTTTCTGAACTCAAAAGACTGATTGATTTGGGGATATTGGAAGAGGCTCACTTCGGTTTGTAGACTCTCACGTAATCAAAAATCACCTCGTCGGGGAAGTTGCCCAGGGCAGGATCTCCTCCCCAGCCGGTTAGTTCTGTTGAGAGAATCAGGTACTCATTTCTTTGGGATACGGCTGAAGTGGATCTCCAGGTTTCCTGTCCGTCGACATAGAAAACATAGACATCCTTCGTCCATTCGAGTCCGAAGGTATGATAGCCATCTGCAATTGTAGCAATAGGTACCTGTTTGCCAGTAGACTTGTGATTTGCACCATAACCATTCCAGTGGAGATTGTGGTATACGATGGTTGGCGTTTCGGAGGCTCCTTCGTAAACCCATTTTCTCCATAAATAGTAGAACATGGTATTCGTATCCGTTTTAACATCGAAGGGAGCGGCTGTATCGAAACCTCTTTAGGGCCAGCGCAGTGTATAAGTATAAGGTGTTGAACCGTTGGCGCCTACATACGTGGAATATGGGGTAATGACGGAAGCTGTGAGTCGGGGATCGCGGTCGTCGTATACCTTTTTCAGTCGGTCTTCATTTCCGACAGGCAAATATTTTGTCATATCGGCACCGTATTTTGTGAAAGTGGTGATTTCTGCTGCGGTCAATCCATCGCGAAGAAAGTATTCTGATCGTTGCAGGGGTGATAGGGAATTAAGACATGAGATTTTACTCGCGAACTAAAATACCCCCTTCTTACATGACTGTAATCTTTTCCGGATTTTGGATTTAAAGTTAGGTATTCAATTTCGTCCATTAGTAAGTTAATATATCTGTCTGCTTGTTCGAGTGACCAAGTTTCAAAAGTGTAAAGCCATATCTTTTCAAGGTCACTTAAAGCTTCCTTGCTAATTTTATACTTCATTACCTAAACAGAGTGTTTTTGATGAAGCCTGGTTAAAAATGATTCCCGATTAAAATCTTTAACAAAACCAGATTTTTCACCCTTTTTAAGTTCGTTAATGAGCTCAGCCTTTTTAGTTTCTTCGTGTTCAAACATTCTTAATGCACTCCTTACCACTTCACTTGCAGAAGAATACTTCCCTGATTTAACTTGTTGATTGATAAATCCCTCAAAATAATCTCCCAATAAAACCGATGTATTTTTAGCCATAATCTTTCTTCCTGTTTAATTGCAAATATACCAATTCTTGGTATAAATAACAAATTTTTCAGAATAATCAATCGATCTATTAAGATATTCATTTTTAATATCTTAATAGATTTGACGAAAAAAACAGCAGCAGCGGGTTTTCGCTATTTACCAACAGCCCTTTGTGAATGAATTGATGCATGGTGACACAAATGTATTGCGGAGGAGCTCAAAGATACTATTAAAAAAAAATGGGGAGATCTTCGAAGAGCAATCTTACCCGGACACTTATGTCTTTGCCCTTGTACTTGGTTTCCGCACTCAAAAGACCAATTGATTTGGGGATTCTGAAAACAGAAAGGTGAATACACCTATGCCTTCAATTTGAACACCTGGGAATCACCTGCCTTCATAATTTGAACTGTTTTCATGGTCGATTTTCCAACCCCTTCAATAGTCACTTTAGCAACCTCCAAAGTTCCGTTTAAAACTTGCAAATTCACCTGTTTCATGCCCTCTTGTTGAGTGATTTCAGCCATTCCCCAGGCATATCCGTTCGACCAAAAGTAATTTCCGGTAATGTTTCCGAAAGTGATTTCTTTGGTAACTCCAGAGTAATGAAATCCTGTTAGGGCAAGCAGACCGGACCAACTGGCCATTGCCCGACCATAATGATGACCGCATTCGGCTTCGTCGAACGGACTTCTTTTCCGTCCGTCGTAACGGTCGCGAATATTGGAAATGCATTTCAATCCCTCAACGGTTTGTCCTTCATAAAGCATCCCTATGGCAGCCACATATTCGAATCCTGTCATCACTTCGGTGAAATAGGGGAATGGATTTACTGGACGGGTCTTCGGATAGGAGGCCATCAAAAGAGCCGCCTCATCGCCCAGCACATAACTCCGGAAGCAATTAAAATGAGAGGAAAAATTCGGCAGATAATTGTATTTCATGATACTCTTCAACGTAGTAGCGACATTTTCCTTTTTAACCAGATAACCCAGTCCGCAAACGTGGGCAAGATACTGTCCAACCAGCTGATCAACCAGACATCCTTCTCCAAGCTGATAATCAGGATTCCCATAATCGGAAGATCCCATTCCCACCAATTGCTCCGCAGGAATATCAACTTTGGCTGGAACGACCACCTGATGGATATAGTACTCTCCGTTAAAAAGGTGCTCATCAGTCCACTTGCTGCCGCTCTCGAATAGCTTCCGGCATTTCTGAGACATCTCACGGTCATGCATGTATTTTGCCATCTCCTCCATGGCTCTAAGCGCACCAAGATACCAAATGGTCATCTGTGGGTTGGGTCCATAATATTCAACGTCCATCGTGTTGTGCTGAACCCCTTCCATTACCCCATCCTGGTCGGCATCCCATCCACCTTTAATCCAGGCGTAGCTCAGGGCATTTTTCGCGTTGGGATAGAGTTTCCTCAGGAAATCATCATCACCCGAAAGCTGCCATTCCCGGTATAACTTGATGATGCAACCCATCTGTCCGTCGGCGGCTACCTTGTTAAATTCAGGTGCAATGTCCAGCGGCAGGTTTACACGAAATCTCATCAACCCGCTGCTTTTTGTTGCCAGTCCGAATTCAACATTGCGAAACGAACGTGCCAGGTCTCCAAACAGGAATGCGGTTGCGGTTTCATAATTCCAAACGTGGGTACATGTTCCGAAGCAACAACCCTCCTTATCTCCGCATCCTTCCCAGGCATAAAGATTGCCATCAGAAAGTCGGAAACAGGTTTGAGTTCTCAAGGTACTGACGTTGAAAAGTGCTGACTCTTTTACAGCTTCCGGAAGATCACTCTTGCAGAATGCATTGATAAATTCAATGGTTTTATTCTCCAATTGACCCAGTTGTGGAAAGGTTTTTACAGCGACATCCCAGGCTCCGCTGTATTTAGTGGCATAATAGTTTTTCAACGGCTTTTTTGCCCAGGCAGTCCGGTTAGGGAAATACCAGGTAATCAGAAATCTCACATTAATTTTCCCATTGGCCGGCAGAACATCGCTGGTAGCCAAAGAAGCCATAGGTTTGGCAGACCCCGCATCCGTTTTATTATCGAGTTTTCCGTCAGCTGAGAGATCATCCCAGAAATCGAGCATCGAGGACCCCCACCGCATGGGCAACCATGATGTGCGGTAAGTGATCTCTCCTTTCGAAGTGGTTACAAGTGCCATCTCGCCCCATTGGTCCACGTTCTTATCAACCCCTTCGGAGGAGAAAAATATTCCACTAATGCCTGTATCTTTCCTGAACGTATTTTTATTTCCGATCGCCTTTCCCGAGCTGCCATCTTCGCCGATGAAGTTTTGCATCGTGCCGCAAATGCTGAAGGAGATATCTTTGTCCGATAAGTTGGTCAACTCAAAGTCAATGACTGCCATTGGAATGCTGCTGTCGTCGATATTACCCGGGATCAGCGGATTAAATGCCTTCATCTTAACATCCAGGGGAAGCTGTGGCGTTTTGAGATTTACCTCTCCAAAAGGATAGGCTGCATCAAAAGATACTTCGCTAAATCGCGGAAGTCCATGGTTGGTCGCGATCGCACCCGAATTTCCTTCATACAAATAAAACGGCACCGGTCCTTCAAGTATTCGCAGGTCTTTTTTTCCGTCAACCTCCGTAAAAAGGGTAAAAAAAGTTGAATTCTGTCTGCCGGATCCAGGATTGTAACCCTTTGCCGGGCGACTCATGATTTCCCAATCCTGAAGATTCCCCCTGCCTCCGAGCGAAACTGTACCTGTCCCGATTCCCCCGATAGGGAGTGCGATCCGATAGGTATGTTCCTGATCATAATGTTTCAAAACTGGCCATTCTGAGCCGTTGAAACTTTCAAACTGCCTGGCTGATGCAAATGCTGAAGATGAGACGATCTGTGGAAGTACGATGGACCCTGCAACAACGGACCCCGAACGTTTGAAAAAATCTCTTCTTGTAGTTTTACTGATCATGGTTTAAATTTTATGATTATGAATTTCTGAATTCGTCACCCTCTCTGCATCCTGTATTGTGAAGGCGTATAGGTAGTAAATTGTTTGAAGATTCGCGAAAAATAAGAGGCACTTCTGAAGCCGGTCTGGTCAATGATCTGATATTTAGAAAGATCTGTAGTCAAAAGCAAGAACTGTGCCCGCTCAATCCGCTTCCGGATGATGTAATCACAAGGCGATAAACCGGTTATACCCTTGAATACCCGCGAAAAATGATCCTTCGAAAAACAAGCAATTCCGGCCAGTTCATCGACACGGATATTTTGCTGTATGTGTTCGGTAATGTACATCAAGACAGGCTGTATATTGTATTTCAACATATTGGCCATTGAGTAATTTTGGTCAGTCTCTAAAAACCGTGAAAAAAGCTGTTTCAGAATCCCCAATGTCTCCAAATGCCTTGCAGCTGTTTGGAAATCAACTTTTTTGTTCATCCAGGGCTTAGACTGGTAGATATTCGGATGATGGTGCGGAAGCTTAAGATCAGGATTGATCTGCACAACACGATGAAACAAATTTCTATCCAAATCGCTTGCTTCAGTTTTGTATTTCAGCGAGAAGAGGGTGTTAGCATTCATTCCATTTTGCTGATCCAAGCTGAAATGAATGTAATAATGTGCCAATCCGGCACCAAAATGATAGGTACAAGCCGTAAAACCAGGTATCAGATATAGCATACCAGCCTCCAGTGCGATTTGCCTGTTTCCGATGTAGAGCGAACCAATCCCTTCTGTAACCAGGTACATCCTGGTAAAGGGACTGATAATATCTTCGTAGTCAGAATCCTCGTCAAAGCGCAAATATGCAAGATTCTGCAAATGAAATGTCAGCGATTCACTTATTTGCTCTAAATACATAACATTTTAAATGAGGTGTTTAAAATAATCAATATTTAATGCCTAAAAAAATATGTAGAGATAAATCACGCAATTGTGCAAATAATTGCCTCAAATGTTCAAAATAATGTTGGCTTTGTTTTGTTAATTTGGATGTCCATTGTGCACAGGATCCGGAATCATTGGCCGGACCGAAAACCAAATAACTAAATAAATGAACATAGGAATCTTATCAGGAATTCTTCTGATTGCTTTGGGTGCATTTTCATCCGGCAGTTTTGCCGTTCCATTCGGCAAAATCAAAGGCTGGAGCTGGGAAACCTATTGGATGGTTTTCAGTTTTGGGGCATACATTCTGTTCCCGCTCATTGCCTGCCTTATTTTCGCCCCCGGTTTTGTTTCCATTATTTCATCAACTCCTTCCTCTACACTCATCACAGTTTTTCTTCTGGGCGCCCTTTATGGTGTAGGTAATCTCTCTTTCGGACTGGCATTGCGCTATCTCGGACTGTCGCTGGGATATGCGCTGTCGCTGGGATTGATGCTTGCTATTGGTACCCTGATTCCACCAATGCTTGACGGCCGACTTCAGGTCATGATGCAGGGGAAAGGAGGAACATTGCTTATCCTTGGAATTATTATCGCCAGCGTCGGAATTGCGCTTTCCGCCTGGTCAGGAATACTCAAAGATAAAGTCATGTCGGAGGCCAAAAAGCAGGAGAGTATCAATGAATTCAATCTGATCAAAGGGGCTATGGCAGCCGTTTTGGTAGGTTTTACCGGATCGGCCATGTCGCTCGGCTTCGAACAGGGAAACCCAATTGCAGAAATGGCCGCCACACAGGGCGTTGATCCATTGTTTACCATGATGCCACTAGTGGTAGTATTGTTTTCCGGAACATTTGTTACCACCATTTTCTGGTGCCTCTACCTCGGATCAAAAAACGGTTCCCTGAAAAATTATACGGGTGCTTCATCGACAAAGGTCCTGACCTGGAATTATTTATTCGGTCTGCTGGCCGGCTTGCTTTGGTTCAGCCAATTTATCGTTTACGGTATGGGAAAAAGCAAAATGGGACCCTATACTTTTACTTCCTGGGGAATCCTGATGGCGCTGACCATCGTTTTTGCCACGGTCTGGGGACTAATGCGCAATGAATGGAAAGGCGCACCAACGAAAATATATGTCCTGATGATCCTTTCACTTCTGATCATTATTGCATCATCGTTTTTGATCGGGATAAGCGGATCAATATAAAATGGTTACACAGAGGAAGAAGGAGAATCACAGAGTTCCACAGAGCCAAAATGCTTTTTCTCTGTGAAACTCTGTGATTCCTCTGTGTAACTCAGTGTAATATTTTTAAGACGAACAAAATAAGATAACTTAAGGATTAATCCAGTTTAAAAAAATGACAACTTCCCGCGAACGTATTTTGGCTGCGATACATCATCAACCTACAAGTCAGGTTCCTGTCGATATGGGGGCTACCCCAAGTTCAGGTATTTCAGCGATAGCGTACAGCAATTTGCTAAAATATCTGGGCCGTGATGACCTGCCTGTTCTGGTTTATGATGTCGTACAGCAACTGGCACAACCCGATATCTCCATTCTTGATCAGTTTGGGATAGATGTATTGGACATCGGACGGACCTTCAACGATCAACCTTCCGATTGGATTCCGACTACACTGGCCAACGGGGCTCCTGCATTTTACCCAAAATGGTTCAAACCAACAAAGCTGGAGGATGGTTCATTTGTCACCTATGATGACGATGGAAAACGCATACTTTCCCGGATGCCAATTGGCGCCACCTTTTTCGACCAAACCTATTTCCCCTACATGGATGGCTATCCTGATTCATATGAAAACCTGGATGCCGAAATGCACCGGATTATGTGGGCACGCGATGCACATAGTCCGTGGGACCATGCCGGCGAAGATGACTTTTGGCAAAAACTGCGCGAAAACACACTGAAATTACGGCAAAGTACAGACAAAGCCCTGCTGGTTGTTTGTGGATGTAACCTCTTTGAGTGGGGAACCTTCCTCCGAAGGATGGACAATTTCCTTATGGATCTGATGTGCGATCCCGAAAATGTAGAGAAACTGCTTGATCAGTTGATGATCAGACATCTGGCGACCCTCGAAAAAGTATGCAAAGCGGTCGGGGATATTGTCGACATCATCCGTTTTGGGGATGATCTGGGAATGAGTTCTGGCCCGTTTATGGATGCCAATACCTACCGGGATTTGTTTAAGCCAAGGCATAAAATCCTTTGCGATTACGTGAAGACTCACAGTAAAATGCACACCTACATCCATTCCTGCGGCTCTATATCCCTGCTGATGCCGGATATGATCGAAGCGGGAATTGAAATTTTTAATCCGGTGCAGACCAATTCCTACCTCATGCAGCCTGATTATTTGAAAAAGGAGTTTGGGAAAGATTGTACATTCTGGGGAGGCGGTATCGAAACCGTTGGAACGCTGAATGTTGGCACTCCGGCTCAGATTCGCAAACAAGTACTGGAGCGATTGGAAATTTTTTCTCCCGGTGGTGGATTTGTTTTCAATACCGTTCACAATATACTACCGGATGTTCCCCCTGAAAATATTGTGGCTATGTTTGAAGCAGTGAAGGAATTCAATAATAAGCTAGAAAATTAACCACCAAGGAAATGAATTTCATCCCTGTCTATTCTTTGACGAGGCCACAATGACACAAAGGTTTCACAAAGATGACAGCTTAAAATACTTAGTGTAACTTTGTGTCTTGGTGCCTTTGTGGCCTCCTTTTGATAAGACAATACTCATGTTTAACCATATCTTCAAACTTTCTTACCATGAAAAGAATTTTATCCTTACTTGTTTTAATTACCCTCTGGTTTTCAGGTACCGGGCAAACTGCCACCAACAACAAGCAAAAGCTTGAAGAGTGGAAAGATGCCCGATTCGGGATGTTTATTCACTGGGGACCTGTCGCCCTCAAAGGCACAGAGATTGGCTGGTCGCGTGGCCGGGAGATTCCTGTCGAAGAGTATGACAACCTCTACAAAAAATTTGATGCGCCCAATTTTGATGCAAACAGCTGGGTCAGCGTGGCAAAAGCTGCAGGCATGAAATACATCATTCTGACCACCAAGCACCACGATGGATTTTGTTTGTGGAATACCCGGCAAACCGAGTTCAATATCATGAATTCTCCTCTTCACCGGGATGTCGTGAAGGAACTGGCAGAGGCATGCAAGAAGCAGGGATTAGCCTTTGGAACCTACTACTCCACAACCGACTGGCACCATCCGAATTTTCCGCTAACAAGCCCTGGCGGCACAGTATCCAGACCTGTTTACGATCTCGATGCCTACACTACCTACCTCAAGAAACAGGTAGCCGAATTGTTGCTGAATTATGGTCCGCTTTATGTTCTGTGGTTCGATGTCCCGCAACGATTTGATGCCATCCGCGGACAAAGCGTCATAGATTTTGCGCATACTTTGCAACCCGATATCATCATCAACAACCGCACCGGCGCCAAAGGAGATTTTGACACGCCCGAACAGCGGGTTGGTGGATTCCAAATTGACCGTCCATGGGAGACCTGCATGACCATTGCCAGTCAGTGGGCCTGGAAACCCAACGATGACGTGAAGTCACTGGAGCAGTGTTTGCAGAGTCTGATACGTTCTGCCGGTGGCGATGGGAACCTGTTGTTTAATGTGGGCCCAAAACCCGACGGACAAATTGAGCCACTTCAGGTCGAACGGCTCAAAGAGATGGGGTTATGGCTTCAGAAATACGGATACTCCATTTACGGCACCCGCGGTGGACCATTCAAACCGACCGACTGGGGAGTCAGTACCCGGAAAGGCAGTACCATATACCTGCATATTCTGAAATGGACTGGTAACAATCCTAAAATTACCATTCCTGATCTTGGTCAGGAGATAAAAAGCTGCCGAATGGCGGATGGTGGAAAGCTCAAATTGACCAAGCTCGAAAATGGGTATACCATTGAATTTTCAGCCAAAGATTTGCAGCCTGTTAATACCATTATGGAAATTGAATTAACCGGAAGTGCAATGGGCATTAAGCCTATGGAGATTAGTTCAAATTCACTCTCCTATTCAAAACCGGTGACTGCTTCATCAAATCCCAAGGGACATTGGTCCAATCATCAATGGGTCGAATTAAGCGCCGTTACCAATGGCGACTGGTCAGGGGCTTTCTGGGAACCCGAGGAAAAAGATTCAAATCCCTGGATAGAAATCGATCTGGGAAAACCACAAAAGATAGCGCAGGCGATCATTTATGAAAGAGGAACGGTTGTAAAGTCTTTTGAACTGCAATATCAGGAAGGGGAAGCCTGGAAAACGATTACCAAAGGCACAACCATCGGTGCAAAGGCAGAGCCGAAATTTTCAAAATTCACCGCACAGAAAATTAGGCTGGTTTTGAAAGAATTTTCGGGTGCACCCGGAATCTATGAAATTGTACTTTTGTAAAAAAATATATCCTTTTTTATGAGACGATTTGGACAAGTTATTGGGGTTGATCCTGCCCAATTTGAGACCTATAAGGAATACCACGCAGCGGTTTGGCCTGAAATTCTGGCGATGATCAAAACCTGCAACATCAGCAACTACTCCATTTTCCACAAAGACAACCAGCTATTTGCATACATGGAATATACCGGTACCGATTTTGCCGCCGACATGGCCAAAATGGCTGCCGATCCAAAAACACAGGAGTGGTGGGCCGTTATGGAGCCGATGCAACGACCGGTTTCTACCCGTTCAGCAGGCGAATGGTGGGCAAATATGGAGGAGGTGTTTCATTTAGATTAAGATGGAATTTGCTTGGCGCAAATTCCATCTTAATCCAGGGCTAAGGCAAATTATTTCACCCAATTATCCGTTCTGAAAGATGGCACAGGCAATCCGGCAGTATTGTACAAGAAACCATTTGTTTCCGGGAAGTTCGAAAATGCATAACGAACTGCCACCGGAGCCTTAACCTTGGGCGACCAGACATTGGCTTGCTTGGCCTTGATGACTAGTTTAGCCGGATAGAAAATGCTGTCGGCTCCTGCAATTTCGAAACAATTTACTTCCTTGCCGTAGGTACTTAGGCCCAAAGCAACATTGTCGAATGATAGAATTGCGAGGGTATCTTTTACCACCATCCCCGAATAGGCAGGCGATTTGTAGTTAATTCCCTTGACACCATAATTTTCGGCAAACGCCCATAATGCCAATCGTTTGGCAACAACGAATTTTTCTGCCGGATGGATATTCTTCTCCTCACCAATGTCGATAGTGCAAGCCATTCCCGAATTGGGAATCAGCGTTAGCGATTTCAGCTGTTCGTCACGTTGAAGGGCCGAATTGTTGGCCTTGCTGTTGTTGTACCAATAGGGTGCAATCTGCACAAAATAGAAAGGGAACTCTCCTACCCCAAAGTCTTTCCGCCAATTGGCGACCATGGCAGCTTGCAAGGCAGCATAATCTTTGTAATTTCCAATATTGGATTCCCCCTGGTACCAGATGGCACCTTTAATATTATAATTGATGATCGGCGATATCATCCCATTGTAAAGATTGGAAGCACGATGATTTCCCGGTGTTTTCGCTTGAGTGGTTTGCGTATAAGCCTCGGCAAAAGGGGTAATGTTTTCATGACTCATCCATGCCTCGATTCTTGAACCACCCCAACTGGAACAGATTACACCAACAGGAACTTTTAGCTTTTGTTGAAGAAGCCTGGCATACATATATCCAACAGCACTGAAACCTGAAGCAGTTTCAGCGCTGGCAACACTCCACTTTCCTGTACAGGTATCAACCGGTGTTGCGCTTACGGCTTTGTTTAATCTGTAAAGACGGATGTTGTCATTTTCGGCATCCAACAATAAATCATTGGCACCAATGATTGGCGAATCTCCATAACCTGCCATGGTCATCTCCATATTCGACTGACCTGAGCAAAGCCATACCTCTCCAAGCAAGATATTTTTTAGCACTAATTTCTCTTTGGGAGAAGCAATGGTAATGGTATAGGGACCACCTGCTTCCTTTGTTTTAAATTTTACCAGCCAGTCGCCCTTTTCGTTGGCAGTGGCAGCCACCTGACCTGTTACCCAGTCGGCCTTGACAGTTAGTTTTTCGCCCGGCTTGGCTTTACCCCAGATTTTGATTTCGGAGTTACGCTGGAGTACCATGTTGTCGCCTAAAACAGTGGCAATTTTGATCTGGCCTTGCCCCAAAAGACAGGCAAAAAGGAAAATAGAAAGAAAGAGAGCTTTTGTTTTCATGTGTATTTGGTTAATTGTAAGTATTATGGTCAATTAAAGGTTCAAATTTACTTATCTAAACGTATATTTTATCACATAAATGCTGTTTCTTTTGAGCTTTTCACAAAGTCTGCTAAAGGAAAATCTTGACATATAAATCGAGGAAGTCTTGCGGGATGAAAGCAAGACCCACTCAGACAAATTCGGGATTGCCGTCATCTT
>CAIRSO010000844.1 GCA_903881215.1 uncultured Bacteroidia bacterium | reverse complement strand
GCTGGAATCAGCAGAAAGAAGAGAAATAGTAAGGATCCTTACTAAATTTACCGATGAGTTGCGACCTTATGCCGAAGATCTCGAAAATTCGTATGAAATTCTGGGAATTTTAGACTTTATCCGGGCCAAAGCTTTATGGTCGAATGAAAGCAAGTCTGTAAAACCGGTTCTTATACCTGACCCTGAACTCAATTGGCTGGATGCCAGGCACCCCTTGCTGGAAAGAAATTTATCCAGAGAAAAAAGAAAAATTGTCCCACTCAACATCCGACTCACAAAAGATGATCGAATTCTACTAATATCCGGTCCCAATGCCGGTGGTAAATCGGTGTGTCTGAAGACAGTTGGATTACTTCAATATGCCATTCAGTGCGGTCTGCCGGTACCTGTCCATCTTGACAGTGTATTCGGAATTTTCGAGAGGGTTTTTATCGATATTGGTGACAATCAGTCGTTAGACAATGACTTGAGTACCTACAGTTCGCATCTGAGCGACATGAAATTTTTTGTCAGAAACTGTAATCCGAGGTCATTGGTATTGATTGATGAGTTTGGGACGGGGACTGAGCCGATGCTTGGAGGAGCAATCGCCGAATCCATTCTGAACCGCATCAATTCGCTGCAGAGCTATGGCGTTATTACAACTCATTACACCAATCTGAAGCACTTTGCCTCATCAATGCCAGGCATAGTGAATGGTGCTATGATGTATGATTCCAATAGAATGGAGCCATTGTTTCAGCTGCAGATCGGAAAGCCGGGAAGTTCTTTTGCTTTTGAAATTGCACGCAAAATTGGTTTACCTGAGGATATCTTGCAGGAAGCTACTGACAAGATTGGCAAAGACCACATTGATTTCGACAAACACCTCAGGGATATTGTGCGTGACAAACGTTACTGGGAATCAAAACGTCAGGACATCAGGCAATCTGAGAAAAAGCTGGAGGAGCTCACCTCTACCTATGAGGACAACCTTTCGGAAGTTAAAAAGCTGAGAAAGGAAATCCTTGACAAGGCTAAAAAGGAAGCTGCTGAAATTCTGGCATCCTCAAATAAAATTGTAGAGCAAACTATTCGCGACATCAAAGAGGCTTCGGCAGAAAAGGAGAAAACTAAAGAAGCCAGGAAAAGGCTGGAAGAGTTTAAAGATATCGTCTCTGTTTCCAAAGATACTGAAGATGAACAGATCGACCGGAAGATGGAAAAAATCCGTCAGAGGGAGGTTCAAAAAAAATTAAGGCCTCAAATTGAGGAACCAAAATTACCTGTGCCGGTACCTCAGAAGAAAAACACTGAACCGGAAGTTGGGAGCTGGATCAAATTAAAGGATCAGGAGTCGCATGGACTTGTCCTGGAAGTTAATGGCAATAATCTGGTGGTGGCTTTCGGACAGTTGCGGTCGGTCGTAAAGCGCGACAGGGTCGAAATTGTCTCACACAATGAAGTAAAAAAGAACAAAGAAAATTACACTACTGCCCGGTTAAACAGGGAAATCAACGACAAAAAGCTCAATTTCAAGCCCAGAATTGATGTAAGGGGTATGCGTGCAGAGGAAGGTCTGCAAAAAATTCAGGAGTTTATCGATGAGGCGATCATGGTCGAAGCCAATGAATTACATATTCTTCATGGCAAAGGAAACGGCATTCTGCGCGAACTCATCCGGGCATTTTTGAAGTCGGAACCGGCTGTAAGAAAATTCCGGGACGAGCATGTGCAGTTCGGGGGTTCGGGGATTACGGTAGTGGAAATGTAAAAAATGGACAGGGGGACTGGGAGACTGGGGGACTGGGCGACTGGGAGACTGGGCGATGGGGCGAGTGGTACTCCAAAAAGACAGTGAACTTTTCCAAAGTTGGATTCATTGTTTAATTAATCATCAAAGGATGAAACTTTGGAAAAGTTGCCAGTGAAATAGAGTTCCTGAGAAAAGGCCAATCCAATTTAACCAGCGCAATCCGATTTTCAAATTTCTAGTTAATCAGGTAAGTACCTTCTTTCAGCTCAATCATTGACGTTCCTGATTTAAATTCGAAGGAATATTTAGTATTTACATTTGTAATATTGCGTATTTTTCGCGCTTTCCCGGTAGGTTGAAATTGCGCAATAGTACCTTTGGGAACAGAGACTTTCAATTCAATTCTATCATCTGCCTTTCTTATCCAGTTCACTTTTATGTCACCTGTTGGTGCATGGTAAACTGCCTCTGCCTGATTAAGACCATCCGGAAATTCGGGAGCCAGGATAAACCTTTTGAAACCGGGAAAGCCTGCCATTGGCCGAATGCCCGCCAGGTAGCGGTAAAACCATTCTGAAACTGTTCCGAACATCGGATGGCAATTGGAATAAGTGTTGTCGCTTTCTTTCCAGGTTTCCCAAATAGTTGTAGCTCCCCGATCCATCATGAATCCCCAGCCCGGATAGGCAGAACTGTTTACAATGTTGTAAACTTCATCGGTGTGACCTGTCATAGAAAGAGCTTCCAGAATGTATTTGGTGCCAAAGATACCTGTTATAAAATGACCGGCAGGAGCACTTCTAACTGCCTTCAAAAGTGAATCGGTGGCAGCTGCCAATTCTTTTGGTGGAATGATTTGATAATAAATCAGTGTTGAAAAGAGTGTTTGCCGGTTGATTGGACCCGGCACCGATTTATACCAGAAATGATCGAGCAGCTTCCTGGTAAGGGATTGCTCCAGCTCATTGAATCGCTTCGCATTTATATGATCATGTTGCTGTTCGGCAAACCGTTTCATAATTCTAGCGCAATCGAGATAGTGGGATGTACCGATGAGCTGAACAGGTACTTTTACCAAAGATTCGTGGTCGCTGAGACCTTTGTCGATAAGTTCGTCAGGGTGCAATCTCTTTACTTTATCCATCCAATCCAGGTCCTTTTGATACATTTCATGGATGATCGCGGTATCGCCATAATATTGATACAATTTGTATTGGGTCGTCAGAAAAGCAGATTCCCAGCTTATGCCGCAATATTTAATCCCAACGTAAGGAGCAGTGTCGATGAAGATGGAATCCTGCATCGCATCGATCCAGTCGTAGATGGTTTTGCGGTAAAAGGATTGCATATCGTAATTGTAGATATAGGTTTCGCTGGTAGCATTCAGGTCGCCACCGTACCCAAATTTTTCTCTCGCCGGACAGTCAGACTGAACGGAAATCAGGTTATCCAGAAATGTTTGACGACAAGCCTTTTGAATTTGGTTTAGCAATGGTACAGAGCATGAAAACTGATTTTGATTTTCAACGGCTGTGTGAAAAAACAGTGCATTAATATCTTCTTTCTGAGGCATGTACTTTAATCCTGTAATCTCAATATAGCGGAAGGTATGAAATGTAAACCGGGGTTCAAAGATCGCCTCTTTATCCGAGCCAATTACATAATTATCAGCTTGCCAGGCAATGGCTGGTGACCCTGGTCCTCCCCTGCCCTTTTGTTTCACCTGACCGGCTACAGCGGTCATTGGATTGAGCGTTCCATTTTCGTATAACCTTTCTCCAAACCTAAAATGTATCGTGTCGCCGGGCTCTCCATGAAGCTTAATTTTATACATACCAGTCAGATTGATACCCATATCAACGATGATGTTTTCACCTGTCTGGCGGATATCGACCGGCTGAATGGTTTTGGTAACTTTGACAGGAGGAAAGAAGGCAGGTTGAAGTAATCCGCCGGGACCATTCATTATTACTGCATTTTTCCACGTACTATCATCGTATCCCGAAAGATTCCAACCTTTAAGCTCCTTGCGGGCATCATAGTGCATTCCCAGGTAAACATTGTTCTTCAATACAGGACCTTCAGTAGCTTTCCAACTCTGATCGGTAACGAATTCCTGAGAGCTTCCATTTGCATAAGTAAGTTTTAAACTGGCTATCAACTGCGGTTCTCCCGTAGGCAGAATAGTCCTGAAATTTCGGCCAAACATTCTAAGTGGCAATAAATTATAAAAGCCATTTCCCAACTCAACGCCAACAGTGTTGACACCACTTTTGAGCAAAGCCGTTACATCAAAGGTTGAGTAATATATGCGTTTGCTAAAGTTTGTCCAGGCAGGATCGAGGACATTGTTATCAAAGCTTTTGCCGTTGACAGTAACCAGATAATAGCCGGCTGCAGTAATGTTTAAAGTAGCTTTTTTAATTATCCCATTAATAGAAAATTCTTTCCTGAGGAGCGCTGCAGGATGATCACCATACATCAGTGAATCTGCGATTATTCTTTGCTCTTTCGCAGCAATCCAGGATGCCCCTGTGAATTGACTGGAACTTTCTTGTGGTGTTTTTTGAGCGCTGATTTGCCCCGTAAATAGGATCGAAAACAATATAAAAATGCCTTTACTGGCAAGTACATGGTGAAATCTGTGCATAAATATTGAGGTAATGACTGTGATAAATCCAAACCTAATTTATTCTACCTGGCTAATTCCATTTTACCTGATCATTCGATTTGATACCGTTTGCCGGGAACGGATGTTGATTATCAAACGGGTAGAGAGCCTGTTGTTCTTCGATGACAATCATGTCTTCCCGAACAGTTCCATCCGTATTCATGGCTTTAGACAGATCCAATCCAAGGTATTTGGCTAAAAATGGATAGACTGCAGCTCTTTTATTTAGGTCGTAGCCATGCTTGTCATTCGGAAGGTGCACATTCTGAACTAAATCAGGTTTATTAAAAAGTTGGTAAATATACTTTAGATGAGGAAGCTCCACTTCCGGATTATTTTTGGTCCAGTCATCGCCATCTGAAACAAGTAACATTGGTCTTGGTGCGATACAGGCCGCAATTTCTACATTGTTGGTCTGAAAATTCAGGTCTTTGTGAATTGGCATTCCACTTTCACAAACGCATCCGCCAAAAAAATGAGCTGAGACCATTACAACAGGAACTGAAACCTTGACACGTTGGTCGATGGCTGCAAGGAGAAAAGTCTGAGTTCCTCCACCGGAAGCACCTGTGCATGCAATTTTCTCGGGATCTGCTCCCATCTCTAAGATGAAATCCAGACAACGGATACTGTTCCAAAGCTGAAGTTTAAGGACTTCAGGAGCGCTATGCGTCCAGCCCAGTTCACCCATTTGACCATATCCCACCATATCGTAGCCAAAAACCATGGCTCCCATTCTTGCAAAGGCAGCAAATCGTTTTTGCGCATCCGGACGATAGCGCCCTACATCACCTTTTTTAGACCAATGTCCATGGGGACTCAATATTCCGGGCAATTTGCCTTTTGCGTTGGTAGGCATATATAAACTACCAGTCACGTAAACACCTGGAAGGCTTTCAAAAGCAACATTTTGAACCTGATAACCATCATAAACCCTCTTCTCTCCGATGATTGCATTTAATGGGCATTTTTTGGGAAACTTTTCTAATCCGGCACCTTTGAGGATATGTTGCCTAATGAGTTGTGCCCTTATTTCCCATTCTTTTTGGGTAGTATAGAGATTTTTCTTTCCGTCGAGAAAAGCCTTTCCTTCACTCTCCGTGAAATAATTTCCCTGACAAAGCATTGTTTGAGCGGCATCTAATTTTTTCTGTTCCTGCGCTTCGAGAGAGAAAAAGCACAATAAAAAGAAACAGGCTACCAGAAGTTGATTAATCTTCATC
>CAIRSO010000843.1 GCA_903881215.1 uncultured Bacteroidia bacterium | reverse complement strand
GGCCTTGAAACGCCTTCAGGCCGGTGCAAGCAACAAAGAAGAACTTGAAAACCTGAGCAATACGCACGATGAAAAAAGTGGATTGCTTACCAGGATTGTAGTGAAATCGGGATCAAAAATCAAAATCATCCCCGTTGAAACCATCGACTATCTGGAATCTGAAGATGATTTTGTGATGATTTACTGCAAAGAAGGGCATTTCCTGAAACAGAAAACCATGAAATATTTTGAAAATCACCTCGATCCCAATAAATTCATTCGAATTCACCGCTCCTGCATCGTAAACACTTCCCAATTGGCCGAAATCCAGCAGTACGGCAAAGAGTCATGGATGCTTCTCACAAAACAAGGCGCCAAACTGAAAATCAGCAAGTCTGGATACCTTACATTGAAGCAGTTTCTGGCTACTTAAAAGGTTTGTTCGCAAAACTGATGAAAAAAGACCGGGTCATCCCGGTTTTTTTATTTTAAAATGTTGACAGAATTCCTTTCTTTGCAGCGGGTCAATTGACACACTAACTATGATCATCAAAGATTCATTTTTCTCCAATTTTGGGACTAACATCCATCCTTATCTCCTTTGGATAGGCATGTTTGTCATAGGGGCACTTTGCCTTTGGGGTTTGATCAGTCTATATAAAAGGATACGTACTTCACCAACCAAAGGGAGAAAATTGACGTTTAAGGAGCGGGTAAGCCGAAGAAGGGCACAAATAGTCATCAAAGGTGACAGAGGCAGAAATCCGGATTTTGTAACTATGTCGCTACAAAATCATGGCATCCGGCCGGTCGACCTTCAGGCGCCATGCCTGGTTTTTAAGCGATGGAGCAGTCAGCGTAAGTTCAGGATCAACTCCTTCGGTGGCATCGATGATTTCCCCATGTGGCTGGAACCTGGTTATGAAGCAACTTATAATATCAACCTGAATCAGTTTTACGACCGTTATCCAATTTTAAAGAGAGCATGCAGACTTAGCGCAGAAATCAGAGAGGTATCTGGGAAAAAATTTGTGAGTCCTACCATTAGAATTAAACTGATCTAAGGATGAGGGACTGGACTTTCAAAAATATTGACTTCGCACAATTCCCTGTTTATGATGGTTGTGATCTTGGCGTCAAATGGTCGAAGAAGAAACTTTCAGTTAGAGTTTGGGCACCTACAGCCCTGGAAGTGCAGTTTAAGCTCTACAAATCATCTGAAGCAGTTGATTATGAATCCGCTTACGCGCTCAATACAGGAGAAGCAGGAACCTGGCAAATTGAATTGGAGGGAAATTTTGAATCCAAATTGTATACTTTTCAAGTTCGGGACGAAACAGGATGGCTGAATGAATGTCCGGATATCCATGCCAAATCCACAGGGGTAAACGGTTTGAGAGGTATGATCATCAATCCTGCTTCTACCAATCCTGAAAAATGGGAAAGTGATAAAAGATGTTCTGTTGTTCAGCCAACCGATATGGTGGTTTATGAACTTCATGTTCGTGATTTCTCCATATCTCCTGATTCCGGTATTCAGCATAAAGGTAAATATCTTGGATTCACGGAAACCGGAACAAAATCGCCACAGGGCTTGTCTACCGGACTGGATCACCTGAAAGATCTGGGCATTACGCATGTGCATCTGTTACCCGTTGCCGATTTTTATACTGTCGACGAAAGTAAATCTACCTCTCAATACAACTGGGGTTACGATCCATTAAACTTCAATACACCAGAAGGATGGTATGCTACAGATCCCTTTGACGGAACAACCCGGATCAAAGAGTTGAAAAAAGTAGTACAGGCCCTTCATAAACAAGGGGTCGGTGTGATCATGGATGTTGTTTACAACCACTCAGGACTGATTTTTGATTCGTGGTTTAACCAATTCGTTCCAGGTTATTATTACCGGCAAAAAGCAGATGGCACTTTATCCGATGCGAGTGGCTGCGGCAACGAGATGGCCTCCGAGAGGGCTATGGTAAGGAAATTCATCATTGAATCTGTTGCATATTGGGCTGAGGAGTACCATTTCGATGGTTTCAGGTTCGACCTGATGGGAATTCTGGATATCGAAACGATGAACCAGATCCGTAAAAGACTCGATCAAACTGATAAGAATATTTTCATGTTCGGAGAAGGATGGATCGCAGCAGAATCCCCCCTTCCTGAAAATCTGCGCGCCACAAAACTGAATACCATAAAGCTTGACCGTATTGCCTCCTTTTGTGACGACATGCGCGACGGTCTAAAAGGATCCCCCTTTAACCGTTTCAGCCATGGATTTATCAGCGGACTGACACTTCGGGAAGAAAAGATAAAATTTGCCATTACCGGAGCAATTGACCATCCGCAGATTTTCTATGATTACGTAGATTCCTCACGAAAACCTTGGGCTAACACTCCTGCCCAATGCATCAATTATGTGTCTTGTCACGATAACTACACGCTTTTCGATAAACTTCAGTACTCCTGTCCGGAAGCTTTCATGGATGAAATTGACCGAATGACCCGATTGGCCTTGGGCATCTTGCTGACATCACAAGGAGTTCCTTTTATGCACGCCGGAATGGAGATGCACCGATCAAAGGGAGGCCATCATGATTCATACCGGTCGCCCGATGAAGTGAACCAGATCGAATGGAGTAGAAAAGCTGAGTTTGAAGGGCTATATATGTTTACCAGAAATTGTTTGGAGCTCAGAAGACAACATCCGGCTTTCAGGATGAGCGATAGCAAAATGGTTAGAGAGAAACTTTCTTTCTTTCAGAAATATATACCTGGAGTCATTGCTTATCAATTAATTGACCATGCAAATGGGGATAGCTGGAAAACAATTCTGGTGCTATTTAATGGCAACAATTACTCTGTCGAATTTGAAATTTCAGAAAAAAAATGGCTGATTGTAGCTCAAAATGGACAGATTCAACCTCACGGAATGGGCCATGTTACGACAAATATTGTCCGGTTGCATCCTATCTCTATGATGATTCTAGCCGAAGAATAAAAAAGAAATTACCCGTTCGTGCAATTAGCTTCGCTGATCACCGATTCGTCTAAATTCGTGTAATTCGTATTTTCTTAGAAAGCCCCCAGTAAAAGGTTAATATCATTATCCGAGATCGAAAGCGTTTTGGCAATATCCCGGTTGGTCAGGATTCCGTTTAACAGATAGACTCCTTCGCAAAAACCCCTGTTCCCTTTGATGTATTCTGTCACTCCACCCGACTGACCAATTCCAAGCAATATTGGGGTAAAAATATTGCTTGCAGCAATGGAAGCAGTGCGTGCAACCCTTGATTCGAGGTTAGGAACGCAACAATGGATCACACCGTGGACCTTGTAAGTTGGGTTTTTAAGCGTGGTAATACGGGAAGTTTCAAAACATCCTCCCTGGATGATGTTAAGATCGATAATCACCGAGTTTTCTTTCATTCCCTCTACCATCTCCTCAGGCACAATCATTCCCGGGACCTCGTTCATCGGCATGGCACCCAAAACTACCTCCGCAGTTTTCAATGCCTTTCGAAGCGCCTTTGGGTGATAAACTGAGGTTGATATATGCATGCCAAGTCTCTCTTTCAGGTTCATCAGCTTATAAATTGAATCATCAAAGACCCTAACCACTGCACCGAGTGCCATCGCAGTTCTGGCAGCTTGTTCGGCCACCATTCCCGAGCCTAGAATTACCACTTCAGAAGGAGCAACACCGGTCACTTCACCGAGAATAACCCCTTTGCCATTGATAGAACTTAGCAATTCGCTGGCAACGACCATGGAGATATTTCCGATTATTTCGCTGCTAATCTGGGTTATAGGGGAGATGCCATGTTCATCTTTCAGGTATTCGAATCCAATGGCAGTAATTTTTTTCCTCATCAGTTTTCTTACAAACTCTGCTGTAATCAATGAAAGGTATACAGGTGAGAAAAGTAGCTGGTTCCCCTTCATCAATTCCGTTTCATCACAGGTAAAGGGGGCCATCTTAAGAACGATGTCACATTGAAAAATTTCTGCGGCATTCTGGCATATCACAGCTCCAGATTCGGCATAAGCTCTGTCCGAGTAATTGGCATCTTTCCCTGCGCCTTGTTGAATGTAAACATTGTGTCCTTGCGAAACCAAAACTTCAACAGACTGTGGCGTAAGAGGGACCCTAAATTCAACAACATTCCCGACATTCGGAAACCCAATACTTAATTTTATATTTCGTTTGCCTGGCTTGTATAATTCCTCTTTGGGAATTAATCTCTCCTTGGTCCAAACAGATACATTCTCCTCTTTTCTTTGGCTCATTTTTAAGACTAATTTGATTCGATGATCCTACTGCCTTGTGTTGTTTCTGTAATTGTAATTTTAACCGTTTGTGCAGGAAGCAATGATTCAATTAATTCAGGCCACTCCACAAAACAATAATTGTCGCTATAAAAATATTCTTCATATCCGAGGTCAAAAAGCTCCTCAAGGCTTTTTATCCGATAAAAATCGAAATGATAAATTTCATGGGCTTGTTCCGTCGCATAGACGTTAATCAATGAAAAAGTAGGTGAAGTAACATAATCCAATACATGCAATTTATCGCATAGAGCCTTGATAAAAGTAGTTTTACCGGAGCCCATCAACCCGTAAAAGGCAAAAAGTCTGTCAGCCGGATGTGCCTCAATAAATTTTTCCGCTGCATTATTTATTTCACTCAATGAGCTTATCTCTGCTTTAAACATCTTCACTTTAACCTTTAGCCTTTAACCTTTAGCCTTTTCATTCACTTTATTACATCAATTTTAATCATAAAATTTTGATTAAAATCAGCTTCTTACAATCATTTTTATCTTAATTTTGAAAAATAAATTAATATTTGAACCATGAACATTCCATCAGCTCTAAAATACACGAAAGAACATGAATGGCTTCGTGTTGAGGGAGAAGTCGCATTTGTAGGAATTACCGATTTCGCACAAGG
>CAIRSO010000842.1 GCA_903881215.1 uncultured Bacteroidia bacterium | reverse complement strand
TGCAAGAACAAAGGAAAAAAAGCTAAGCAGAACAACGGTATTCATGAAGACGAAGTTGAGGTGGTTGTTCTGACTTATAGATCCTTCCAACTGTTCGTTTTTGACTTTTAATGCTTCAATTGTATTTTCAAGGTGCATCTCCCGGGCTTCTAATTTAACGGCCATAAAGCCAAAGGCCTCAACAAAATTGACAAGGCTTTCAGGGTACTGTTCCGGATTGGCAAATTCATAAATTTCCTCAGTATTCTCGTATTTACTGTGACATAAAAGATCTGCCTGCTTGGTAAGTGAATTTAATGCTGTATCAAGATTCTGCTCCATTGGTATTATTATTATTGTTGCCGTTAAAAAAACTTTATCCGGCCTCCATACAAATTTATAAAGTTATTCCTACAACGAGATATGGAACTTTGCCAGCTGGATTTACAATAAAACTCATGTAAACAGGCAATGCCAACCGGTCAGTTACCGGAACCAATTTCTTAATCGTGCATCCAATATTTACAAAACCTGCAGATGAAGCATAATAGTTTCCTTTGGCCTGATATCCGGCAAAGACCATCAGATCGGCCAGTTTATATTTATGTTCATACTGTAATTCAAAGTATAAGCTCTTTGACGGATCTGATCCATAAAAAAAATAGCTTGTAAAAAAATTAAAAGGCAATGTTTTCCCTCCTTTTAAAAGTAATTGGGCTTCGAGCAAATGAGCAGTGGAATTTCGATTATAATCGAATACATCAAATTTTGTCGTATCGTTAAAACCAAAGTAATCCCATAAAGCGAAAGTAGCGAAGCCAACGGTTTTTGAGAGAAAAAAATCAGTTTCTTGTCCGCCATCGCCAGTCATTTTATAGGCACCCCAAGCCCCCAGGCTAAAATCGTTCCACTGCAATGCTATGGTTGGCTGAATACTTGGAGAATGACCAAAATCTAATCCTCGCCAGATGTAACGGCTCACAATATCCGCATTGGCTGTGACAGTAACCTTCGAAGACGACTCTGGTTGTGCAGAAAGAGAGACCGCAAATAATAACAGAACTAATCCAATCGGAAATTGCTTCGCAAAAATTTTTTTCATGTCATTTTTTTTAGGTTTACCTACAAATATAAGGAAAGACTTTTAATAAAAAGCCGGAGCAAATCGTTGCTCCGGCTTTTTTGTGCCTGAAATTTTTATTACTGATTCACAGTCATTTTTCTTACTTCCTGACCGTCTTTATTTCTGAAGATAATGGAATACACACCTGATGAAACCGAACCCAGGTTGACCAGGTGCTCAAATTCTCCATAGATTGTGAGGTCAAACAACTCGTAAATTTTCTGACCTGCCTGGTTATAAATTGAGATTGTGTAAATCTGCTCCTCGGCAGTTATCACAGAAATGGTGAACTCTCCATTGTTTGGGATCGGGTAAACATTTAAAATACTTTCCTTGCCGCTCATCAGATGTTGTATGCGTTTTGAATATTCGGAAGAGCACCCATTTTGAATCGTATTTGTCCAATACCACCCATCCTTGACCGGTACGTAGATTTGATTATTAGCACCTGAAATTGTTGCTCCCTCACCTCCTGCTATTGGTGTAAAATACCATTGGTTACCCTGTACGGAGCTACTGGATATGGTCGGTCCATACTTAATTATTGATGGAGTTGGAGGCACCTGGTTAATGGTAATAGTTTTGCCTGGTGAACTGAGACCTTTTCCACAGGTGTTTATTCCTCTGACAGATATGTTACCGGATACTGCATTGTCTGCAAAGTCAACCAGGATATTGTTTGTTTTTTCGCCCGAAACTATTTTGGCTCCCGAAGGAATACTCCATTCGTAATCAGTGGCATTCACGATTGTTGGTGTTGAGTAAGAGACTCCATGAGAGCCTTGGCATACTGAAGCACTTCCAGTAATGTTACCTGGAGCGGCAGGTATTTGCTTTACATTTATTTGGTAAGCGGTGGGTTTACCGTCTCCATCTGCATTGCGCCCATAAACCGTTATATTTCCTGAATCAGCATCGGGTGCAAAATTGATGGAGATATAAGGGGTTCCTTCACCAGACACAATAGTAGCGCCGGCAGGTAGCGTCCAAATATAGGTGGTAGCGTTTATTGATGGTGATACAGAAAACACAATTCCCTTTGAACCTCCACAGATATCGGCGTTGCCATAGATATTTGAGATAATTCCCGGTAGCGGTCTCATAGAAATGTCGTAAATAGTTTTACTGCTTAAACAGGCATCAGTATTCATGTAAGTAACGCTGACGGACTGAGATTCAGGTGCATTCCATGAAGTGGTAATAGAGTTACTGCCAGCTCCGGTAGTAATTTTTCCTCCGGATGAAATAGTCCAAGTGTAGTTGGCCATTCCGCTTTCCGTCGTGTACACATTTCCGGTGCTCACCGGAGAAATAGTTGCTGGTCCGTCGATGGCAGGAATAAGCTGTTCTTTCACAAATATATTTTTTGTGACAGGGAATTTGGCACTTCCACCAGTAATGTTGGTATAGTTGACACTTATTGTTTGTGCCCCCGACAGGTTCCAGATTACTTTAATCGTATTGGTTCCCGCTCCCGAAGTAATTACACCTCCATAAGAGAGTTTCCATACATAATTTGTCATGCCCTTTTCTGTTGAATAGACCATTCCATCACTTTTTTGGCAAACATTATCCAGGCCTGAAATCGTAGGAACAGGTAGTGGATATATTTCAGCAACAGTGCTTACAGTTGTTTGAGAAAGTTGGTAGTTATTAGCAGAAGAACCACCAAGCGTTAAAAAATATGCATAGACTTTTTTGTCTTTTCCCGGCGTTGAATTTTCAAATTCGGCACCAGTTGAAAGCAGAGTTACCTCGTCTTTAAATAATACACCGTTAAGAGTCAGGCTGGATAAATCTGTCTTTTTCGTACCATCATAATTTTTATTGTTTGCCAGGATCACAGGTGTCAGTGTTTTCTTTTTAACAATAAAGGCACCAGTTTGATAAAGGACATTGTAGTTTTCGATTACACCTCCGGCCACCTGTATTGCCAGATTATATACACCAGCAGGCGTTGTTTCATCAACAGTAGTACTTACAGTTGGTTTGGTAATGAAGACTGATTCAGTATCCCCGTTTCTCCAACCAGAATATGAAATAGTAAGCAACGGATTCCCGGATCCATAAGTTTTGGATTGGGAATTTGCAGAAACTATAAGCATCGGAATATTGACAGTCAGGTTTTGGGAGCTCTCAGAAGCCGCTTCAAAATTGTCCCCACCGGCTTGTAAAGCTGTGATTGTTGCATTTCCAACCCCAACGATCGTAAGTATATTTCCTTTAATTGTGGCTACAGATAGATTACTGCTTGTAAAGATTACAGGCAATAAGGAGGTAGAGGATGCAACCAATGTTAACGGTGCGTCTCCATACGATTTGGCATAAATAGCCTCGAAAGAAATTTTTTGTTCGGCTTTGTCAACAGTCAGAGCACGGCTGATATTGTTTGCTGGATTCCAGCTTTCATTACCATTTTGTGATGCGGTAATGGTTGTCGTGCCTGCGCTAACGATGTTAACTTTATTCCCACTTACAGTTGCCACTAACGGATTACTGCTGATGAAGTTTACCGGAAGTCCTGAGTTTGTGGTAGCAGAAAGCGTGAAGGCAGGATCCCCATATTTAGCATGAGCCAAAGCATCGAAAGTGATTGCCTGATTGGTTTTGAATACATCGAATGATTGGGAGATACTTGCAGCCAGATAATTATTATTTCCTGCCTGATCAACATTGATTACCACTATACCTGTCTGTCCGATGTTTGTGAGCTGGTTACTGCTGTTAATCGTGCCAGTACTTCCGGATCCCAAAGAAATAGTGACCGGTAATCCCGATGTAGAAGAGGCAGATAATTGGATAGCACCAACCACATCTTTGAGTGCGCTTGCACCGATTGGTAACGGATCCAGTGTAAGAATTTGTCCGGCTTTGTCAACTTTCAGTAACCCGGAAGTGAAAGTTGTTGCATAGGCGCCTGATGCAGCCTGGGTTGCCGTAATAATTGCAGAACCTGCCCCGGTAATTGTTACAGTGTGGCCGGAAATTGTGGCAACAGTAGACTTAGAGCTTGAGAAGGCGAAAGCACCGCTTCCTGGTGAAGATGGGTCATTCAGCCTAAAGGCTCCATCACCGAACGTTTTATGGATATCTGCTAAGGACGCTAGTTCAAAAGGAGTAAAACTCAGTTGGTCTCCGTAGGTTGTGCCTAGTGCGTTAATGGCATAAGCCCTTACGTAATAGGTTGTACCAGGAGTAAGTCCGGTAATTTGGGACGAATATAGTCCTGATCCTGAATCATCAATGGTCTTGAAATTGCCGGTTGTCGGAAATTGTGTGGTACTCCAGCATATGCCCCGCGCAGTGATGATTTCGCCTCCATTTGAAGAGATGTATCCACCGCTGTACGCTGATGTGGCAGATATTGAAGATACAGATTTTGTTGATATAAAGGTAGACATCGCATGAATAGTCAATGTGCGACCAACCTGTGTTGCATTAAGGTAGTTGTTATTACCAGCCTGATTTGCATAAATAGTAAAGGTTCCCGGATTCTTGACGGTGATTGTTGATCCGTTTAATTCGCTGCAAGTGGCAATTGAAGGATCAGAGCTTGTAAATACGACAGGATTTCCGGAAGAACCACCTATAGCACTAATAGTAAATTGATCATCACCATAGTTTTTATCAGCCAGAGGATCAAACGTAATGTTTTGAATTCCTTTTGATATTATGAGGATCTGATTAACATCGGGTGCCTGATTCCAACTATTACTGCCTGGTTGCATTGCCGCAATGGCAACCTGTCCCGAGCCAGTTATGTTCAAATGGTTGCCATTTGACAAAGAGGCTGGTCCACTGATGACCGAGAAGCTGATCGGCAAACCGGAGCTGGCAGAAGCAATTAAATCTACACTCTGGCCATATGAATAGATAACAGGAAGGATCGCATTAAATGTGATGCTTTGATTTTCCTTTGAAACGTCAAAGCTTTCACTTACGTGAGCAGGATTATAATTGTCATTACCCGGCTGATCAATATTTACCACGATTGTTCCGGTTGATCCGGTGATAGACATTATGTAAGAATTATTAACCAAGGATAATGTTGCCGGACTTCCAGCTCCGAGAGATATACTTACAGACAGGCCGGAGGTAGCTGAAGCAGAAACAGGTACTGCCTTTCCAATAAGGGTATTGAGCGTAGAACCATCCGTAAAAGGTTGTAATGTAAGGATCTGTCCGGCTTTGACCACTGTCAGAATTTGAGTGACATTGGCAGCAGCAGTAAAATTATTATTACCTGCCTGTGATGCAGTGACAACAGTCGTACCGGTTCCAGAAATGGTTAATGTATTACCTGAGATGGTTGCAACGGACGAATTACTGCTGCTATAATGAACAGGATTGCCGGAATTACCGCCAACGGCCTGTAAAGTATACTGCAATTCACCATAAGTTCTGGTGTCAGTGGTAGCAAATGAAATCGACTGTGCTGCTTTTAAGACAGTTAATGTCTGAATTGCTGATGCTTCATCGAAGTTCGCATTGCCTTCCTGGGTAGCTGTAATTTTGCAAATTCCACCACCTATGATAGTTATGGTAGATCCGGTTGCTCCTGTACAGGTAGCCACTGACGGATCCGAACTTGTAAATATGACAGGATTTCCGGAATTCCCTCCATTTGCTGGTAACGTATACAGGTTATCACCATACGTTCTTGTGTCGGTGGCGGATAGGGTAATGTTTTGGGCAGTTTTCCCAACAACAACGGCCTGGTATGCTTTATCAACGAATAGTGTATGATTGACGGCTGTTGCAGCATTATAATTTGCATCACCGGATTGATAAGCAGTAATTACCGAGGTTCCAGCTCCTTTTATGGTAAGTATGGTGCCAGAGATAGTGGCAACAGCAATGTTGTTGCTGCTGAATGCTACTTCAAGTGGTGATGTTGTAGTAGCGGCTAATAGAATTGGGTCATCACCAAAGGTCGCAGAAGTCTGGGTTTCAAAAGTTATCGTCTGATTAGCTTTTGTAACGACCATATTGGCTGGGATGTACGTAAAAGCGTAGTCTTCATCCTGACCACCGGAGATATTTATGGCACCGTCATACACTCCAGCGTTGGAGGACTGCGTGACAGTTGTGGCTATCCGGGGTTTTGTTCCCAGGACTGTTTCATCCTGTCCGTTTTTCCAACCGGAGTAAGAGAAAGTCAGCTCGGGAACCGTTGCTCCGTATACTTTTGTTTTGGCCTCAGCACTCACTGTGAG
>CAIRSO010000841.1 GCA_903881215.1 uncultured Bacteroidia bacterium | reverse complement strand
CTGACCTTCGCGTTGATTATACCATGGACCAGTCGCAGTCGATCCAAAGGCAGCTGGGTGAACTGGAGAACAGCATTGTAATGGGGATCATCCATCACAATTTGTCTTTCGCGTTCCGATAAGTGCAACGCTTCGTTAGCGTTGTAGCTGAAGAAGTTGTAGTCATTAATGCTTTTACCAAGTGATGTTCCGCGGATCAGGTCGGGATGAAAAACCAAGGCATACCCCTTAGGTTGGTAAACCTTGCCATCATTTTCTATTTCCATCACTTGCCCCGGAGCTACAAAAACCAACGTGCCTTCCTGATAGTCGTAATAATTACGTCCATATTTCAAGTCGCCGCATTTCACATCTTTCAAAAAAACACAATACATGCCATAGTTTATACGCACATTCTTTTCCCCACCCCATGACCTTGGATTCGCTTTTGAAAAATCGATTACGCTAACCAAAGGGTGCAGCGTTTCCTGATTATTCAAGGCATTGTATTCAGTCACTGTATCAAATCTGAAAATCCGTTCCATAGTTGTTTTTGTTTTTCTGAAACAAATTTAAGTATTCTAGCCTAGATGTAACCATTCAAGATGTCCAATCAGTAAAAATGGTAGAAGATACCGTATTCTATCTACAAATACCTAAATTGTAAGTCCTTACATTTGTTGAGTAAAAAATACATAGAAATGAAAAATTTGAATTTCAATCAAAAAGCCATGAGGTTCACTGGTGATCGCATAGGTTATACAAGGCGATCAAATTGGGTGAATACCCTCCTGATTTTTATGATTTTCGTTAGCCTGACCTCATCTGCCCAAACTAAAAAGAAACCTTTTGTAATTCAGGAACAAGGCAGTTTTACTGTTGGAGGAACAGTAATTACCAATCCCGGCACATTTAATCCGTATAATCAGACTCCGGAAGGGCAAACCTTTCATGGCGACCATGCCTACGTTTTTTATCAGGTACCGGTAAAATCCCGCAAATATCCGTTGGTGATGTGGCACGGAATCGGACAGTTTTCAAAAACATGGGAAACCACACCCGACGGGCGCGAAGGGTTTCAAAACATTTTTTTACGCCGACGTTTTCCTGTTTATCTGATTGACCAGCCACGCCGCGGAAACGCAAGCCGCAGCACGGTAACAGGTACTATAACTCCTACTCCCGATGAACAAGGATGGTTTGGTACTTTTCGTGTTGGTATCTGGCCGGATTATTTCGAAGGTGTACAATTCTCAAGAGATACTGAGGCACTCAATCAATATTTTCGTCAAATGGTTCCCAATGTTGGGCCAATCGATATTAATGTGAATGCCGATGCAGTTTCGGCACTGTTCACTAAAATTGGTGATGGAATACTTGTGACGCATTCACATTCAGGCGGTATGGGTTGGGCAACCGCTATCAAGAATCAAAATATAAAAGCCATCGTTTCTTATGAACCGGGAAGCGGTTTTCTTTTTCCCGAGGGAGAAGTACCCGCTCCTATCGCAATGGCCGGAGGTTCACTTACCGCTTTGGGAGTACCTTTATCTTATTTTACGAAGCTCACCAAAATCCCAATCATTATTTACTATGGTGATTTTATTCCCGAAAAACCAATGGATAATCCCGGGCAGGATGGCTGGCGGGCACGTTTGGAAATGGCAAAGCTGTGGCGCGATTGTGTGAACAAGCATGGCGGCGATGTTATTGTGATTCATCTTCCTGAAATTGGCATAAAAGGCAATACACATTTCCCATTTTCCGATTTAAACAATGTTGAAATTGCCAATTTAATGTCGGAATGGTTAAAAGAGAAAGGATTAGATAAATGAAAAAAAATATAAGAACCCATTATTTGACAATCATGTTTACAACATTAAGCATCATTTCGTCAGCTCAAACCAAGCCCAGCAATCCTTTTGACTTGGTTTACAGAGATGCAATAACTGAAAATGTTCAAGGCGAGGTAAACATTCGTACCGTTACCTATAAACTGAATGGCATAACTATTTCTGCCAATATTTATACACCTGCCAACTACGATCCGTCGAAAAAATACCCAGCTGTAGTGGTCGCCCACCCAAATGGCGGGGTGAAAGAACAGGTAGCCGGATTATATGCGCAGCGTTTGGCCGAATCGGGTTACATCACCATTGCTGCCGATGCGTCGTATCAGGGAGCTAGCGGTGGTGAGCCGCGCAATGTGGATAAACCAGCTAATCGAATTGAAGACATTCGCGGAATGGCTGATTTTATTACCCAATATATTGGAGTTGATGCCAGTCGTTTAGGCGTTTTGGGCGTTTGCGGTGGCGGTGGTTATACTTTGAAAGCTGCTCAAACCGATAAACGCTTTAAAGCAGTAGCTACGCTGAGTATGTTTAATTCCGGTCTGGTTAGGCGCAACGGATTCATGGATTCAGGTCTGTCCACCATTCAGCAACGATTACAACAGGCATCAGAAGCCCGTGCACTGGAAGCTGCTGGTGGCGAAGTGCGCTATGCTGCTAATACTAAAACAACAGATGAACAAGCCGACAAAATGCCGTTCGAACTGTATCGCGAAGGTCATTATTACTATAACAGAACCCATGCTCACCCCAATTCCACGTTCAGATACACCCTGAGTAGTCTGCTCGATTTGATGGCTTTTGATGCAGCTACAAACATGGATTTGATCAATCAACCCCTGTTGATGATGGCCGGAAGCAAAGCCGATTCCTTTTACATGACCGAAAGTGCATTCAACCTTGCTACTGGAACAAAAGAGAAAGAATTGTTCCTGATACCGGGAGCTACTCACATTCAAACCTATCATGTTCCTGAATATGTCGCTCAGGCGATGAACAAACTGAATGAATTCTTTGGCAAATATTTATAAAAACATAGCGTATGAAAACAACAATTCTCGGACTATTTCTAATCATCCTGTGTGCACAATTGTCCTTCGCACAAAATCAAGCGACAAAGAGTTTCTCTGCGGCAGAACAGGAAATCGTTAACCTTTCGAAGGACAAATGGCAGTGGATGGCCGACAAAAATGCAGATACTCTGAGCAAACTTTTCCACGAAAAAGCAGTGTTTGTTCACATGGGAGGCTCTTGGGGGACAGAGCAGGAACTCAATATCATCAAAGGCGGCGGTATTTGGTACAAGAAAGCAGATATTCATGAAGTATCGGTGAATATTATTGACAATACAGCCATCCTTTTAAACCGGATCACCCTTTTGGCCGTTGTCGGTGGAAATGAAGTAACCAATCCATTTATGGTTACTGAAGTGTATTTGAAACAAAACGGGGCATGGATATTGGGCTCGCTATCGTTCACCAAGTTAATGACACCTGGCGGACAGTAAATTATCATTAAAGCAAATAACAAGATGAAAAAAATATTAGCAGGTTTGACCATTTTTATCGGTCTCGGTTTGCATGCTCAGCAAACTGAAATAAATACATCACCCGGAGCAGAACCAAAAGTACAAACCGCCTCAGGAATCGTGCGAGGTGTATCGGAAGGAGATGTCGAAAGTTTCAAGGGAATTCCTTATGCAGCCGCACCGGTCGGTGAATACCGCTGGCGTCCGCCACAACCTGTTGTTGCTTGGCGGGGGGAGCTCGATGCAAGCAAGTTTGGTGCAAGTTGCGCACAGTCAGGATGGGGTGCTGCTCCGGGAACCATCCAAGCGGGTACGTCGGAAGACTGCTTGTTTCTAAACATTTGGAGACCTACAGGTGCAGCGAAAAAAGCAAAGCTGCCAGTTATGGTATGGATTCATGGTGGCGGTTTCACAGGGGGTAGCGGTAACACACCCGGAGAAGGATTCGCAAAACAAGGAGTCATCCTAATTACCATCAATTACCGTCTGGGTAGATTAGGCCATTTTGCATTTCCTGCATTGAGCGAGGAGCATCCGGAAGAACCCAAGGGTAGTTACGCCTTTATGGATCAAATTGCCGCACTTAAGTGGGTAAAACAGAATATTGCTGCGTTTGGAGGCAATCCTAAAAATGTGACCATTTTCGGTTTCTCTGCAGGTGGTGTTTCGATTCATTCACTCCTTACCATACCCGCAGCTCAGGGGCTTTTCCAAAAGGCAATCGGTCATTCCAGTGGTGGCCGTGATGGCGTTTTGACTGGCAGACCGATCAATAAAGAAAATGCAAGTCCATACTACCCTGTTTCAGCAGAAACCATTGGCATTAATTTCGCCCGTAAACTTAAGATAGGAGGTACCGATGCAGCCGCACTGGCTAAGTTACGCGCTTTACCTGTAGCGGAGATTGTGGGGGGTGGGGAAACTGATGGCCAAGGGGGGCCTCGTATCTATCCAGGCCCGATCCTCGACGGTAAATTTGTCACAGAAACTTCTGAAAGTGCCTACAAAGCTGGCAGACAGGCACGCGTTCCGCTCATGATTGGGTGCAATAGTGCCGAAATAGGTGGAGGCTTTGTGAATGCCAGCAGTTCAAAGGAAGAACTGTTTTCACTGTTCGGGGAACTAAAAGATGAAGCAAAAGCTGCATACGATCCTGAGGATAACAAAGAATTCGCTGAGGTGCAAACACGATTTAACACCGACAAGGTTTGGGCTGAACCTGCACGGTTTACAGCAAGATCGTTTGCCGCCGTTGGCGATCCAGCCTACCTATTTCTTTTCTCTTATGTACCTTCTGCCATGAAAGAACGGATGAAATATGGCCCCGGACACGGAACCGATATTTCTTTTGTGTTCGATAACCTTAGTTCCCGCCCCGGGTCAACACCCGCACCAGAGGACAAAGAAGTCGCTAAAATGATGAACGCTTATTGGGTAAACTTCGCCAAAACTGGCGATCCGAATGGGTTGGGACTACCGAAATGGCCCGTTTATAGTCCCAAAACAAACGAGATCCTTGATGTCCAATCCGATGGTAAACCTGTCAGTAAAGCTGATCCAACGAAAGCGAGACTTGACGTAATTGAAAAGGCAGTGAACATGGGGGATAAACTACAACCAAATGGTATTTAAACAGGTTGAAAAAATGGCAATCAGAAAGCTTCTAGGGTTAGTTGTTGTAATGGGTTTCCTATCCCTTCATCTTAATGCCCAGAATGAAATGAGTATCAATCAGCAACTCTCTGCAAAGCAGCAAAGTATTGTTCAAATTGCAGCACATACCGCCCAAGGCGAACTGCAAGCTTTAAAGCCTGCTCTGAATAAAGGATTAGATGTTGGATTGAACATCAATGAAATTAAAGAAGTACTTGTTCACCTGTATGCTTATTGCGGATTTCCGCGAAGCATTCGCGGATTGCAAACGTTAATGGAAGTGCTCGATGAACGAAAATCTAAAGGAATCAAAGATAAAACGGGTGCAGATGCTTCGACAATCAATCAGGAAGCTGATAAATACGAGCGGGGCAAAAAGGTGTTGGGCGAACTCACTAAAACACCGCAAAACAAACCACTGACAGGTTATTCGGCATTTGCACCGGCAATTGATACATTCCTGAAAGAGCATTTGTTTGCCGACATTTTCGAACGGGATGTTTTAACTTATGCCGAGCGGGAATTGGTAACGATTTCTGTCCTCAGCGCCATCGGCGGTGCAGAGCCAATGCTCAAAAGTCATTTGGCCATTTGTCTGAATGTAGGTTTAACGCCCTCACAATTGAATGAATTTGCAGGTATCATTCAACCAATCATTGGTGAGAAAGAAGCCAAAGATGCTCAGGTAGTTTTAAATGAGGTACTGAAAACAGTTCCTGTTTTTCCAAAGGGTGAAAAAATTATCAGCAACAATTTTTCTGGAACTGTGTGGCTAAAGATGATGGGAGCAAGCGACACCACGCTTCATACCAGTTTTGGCAACGTAACCTTTGAACCCAAAGCCAGAACAAACTGGCATTCGCATCCGGGCGGACAAATACTCTTTATAACTGAAGGGCAGGGTTATTACCAAGCGAAAGGACAGCCAGCCAGACTATTGTGTAAGGGTGATGTTGTGGAAATCCCACGAAACGTTGTGCATTGGCACGGTGCAGCTCCTGACTCTGAATTTTCACACATTGCCGTTAGTCTGAATATCGATGATGGCGGTGCAATTTGGTCAGAGCCTGTTACTGAAGAGGAATACAATAAGGCAACAAAATAACGTAAATTCACTGTCCCCAATAAATACGACTTAGCATTTCAACTAACCATAAATCAACAGTTAATGAACGACTAAAAAAGAGGACCCAATATGAACAACAAACTATTTATTGTAGCAGCATTTTTTCTGACTGTTTTCGTAAACAGTATTTATGCACAGGATTGGCCACAGTTTCTTGGCCCCAATCGGAACAGCATTTCAGATCAAAAAGGTATTTTACGCTCTTGGCCCGAAACCGGACCAGAAGTACTTTGGACAGCTCATGTTGGCATCGGTTATGGAGGCCCAATAGTAAAAGAAGGTAAAGTTTATCTGCTCGACAGGGTCGACAGTATTGGCGATAATATGCGATGCTTTGAATTATCAACCGGTAAAGAACTATGGAACTGTTCCATTTTGTCGCCCGGCTCTTTCCCTTTTCCCGGTTCACGGAGTGTACCAGCTATTGATGGGAATTATGTGTATGGCTGTGGCGCTGTTGGCGATCTGTTTTGTGTTGATGTTGTTTCTCATAAACTGATCTGGCAAAAAAATATTTGGACTAATTATGGCGGCACCGAACTTCCGATTTGGGCAATCTCACAATGTCCGCTTATTTACGGCGATTTGGTTATTGTGTCGTCTCATGCACCCGGTGTTGGTGTAGTTGCTTATAATAAACTCACAGGCGATGTAGTTTGGCAAACCCCAAATTTGGGGAATGAAACCTATGTAAGCCCATCGATGGCAAAAATAGCGGGTGAAGACCATGTGGTGATGGTCACATCATCAACCAATCCATTCCGAAGTCAGGGAGCAGAAAAAACACTGGGTAAGATTATTGGTCTTGAACCGCTTACCGGAAAAGTGCTTTGGGAATACAAAAACTGGGAATGTCATATCTCTGTAGCACCAGCACTCGACGCAGGAGAGAATAGGCTACTCGTTGTTGGCGGTTATGAGTTGGGTTGTACAATGATCCAGATAGAAAAGAATGCAGATAAGACCTATTCCGTTTCCGAACTTTTCAAGCATAACGAATTTGGCGACCAAACAAAACCACCAGTGCAGGTGAACGGCTATTTCTATGCACAATTTGGCACGAATAACAAACGCGATGGTTTGGTTTGCATGAACAAAGAGGGTAAAGTGCTTTGGAAAACAAAGAATTCGCCAGCATTCAACAAGGGGAGCATGATTGTAGCCGACGGATTAATTCTTGCCACCGATGGTTTCAAT
>CAIRSO010000840.1 GCA_903881215.1 uncultured Bacteroidia bacterium | reverse complement strand
CAATTCGGCATCAACAGCCATAAAACTACAAACCGCAGATCCCTTAGTAGTAAACCCGCTATCATCGTATGTTCGCCTTCGTTTCCGATTTCCCGGGGCACCAATCGTTTGTGATTTCCCAACAAATCTAAACCCACAATGCGAGCAATTTACAAGACCCGATAGAAGATATGGACTGTCGAATCTTCTACTTGATAATCGACCACGTGCAGAGTTTTCTTTTGATGCACTTGCTGCTTTCCATTCATCCATTGAAATAATTGGATCATGGGCATTTTCGACCATAACCCATTTCGATTGATCATAGACTAGAAACCGTCTGGCATACTTACCTATTCCATGGCGTTTCTTTCGATCATAGACACGGAAACCGGCGTACGTAGGATTACGAACAATTGCACCAACTGTACCGGACGACCATTTCTGATCTTTACTATTCCATCTCCCTCTTCTAGGGCAGTCAATCTTTTCGTCATTTAGTATCTTAGCAATTTTCATATAACCATATCCGAAATTTAACCTTAATTCGAATATTTTTTTAACCACTTCAATTTCACCTGGATCTCCGGGCTCCCACACAACATATTCTTCTTTTGGTCGAATTTGTTCGGTAATATTCGTTCCTTTTTCTGTCAGCAGAGGTTGACCATCTGCATTATTGATAATATTCAGTAATCTTTTCGTACCAGTGAACCGGTTAACAGCAACGCGTCGAAATCCGTATGGTGGGATTCCGCCACCTGAGTGTCCATTGCGAACTGCACTCACACAACCATCGTACGTCCGCTCTGATTTTTTCTTAGATTCTTCTTGTGAAAGACCACCTTCAAATGCCCCTAACATTGTATCAAATGTAGGATTTCCTGTATTAGCAATCGTCCTTACCATGATAACGTCAACATTTGCAATTTTCTTAAAATGCGCCTTGTAATAAATACTATCACTCGCACCTGCGCGGCCCCATCTGGATTCATCTAAAACGATGACTGCCTTGAATTTTGTTCTGGATTCCGCATCTTTTTTAAGCCGAACAAATTCAGGGCGTTTTTCGAAAGATGTACCGCTCTTACCAATATCGGTGTACCATTCACATATTTCATAATTGTTTTTAAGTGCCCATTCAGAGATTATTTGCTTTTGCTGGACTGGTGAGGTTTCCGACTGCATATCAGTTGAGCAACGCACATAACCTACGGCAGGAATTATTTTTTCCATAGTAGCCTCCTATTTTTCATAATAAACGTCTCCATATACTCTTATACCATTTCCTGTCGTGATAATTCTCCAAAATACCGGTTCCCAAATTCTTTGATCTTCTCCCAGTTTATAATGTAGAGCCTAACAACTGACAAACCGTGACGAACTGGTACAGACCTGATATCAAGCTTATTTCTAAGATACCTGGTTAAAGCTTTTCTGCTCATTTTTGATGGTAACGAATCATTCCTTGTTAAAATATCGTGAACGAGATCGGGATTGTACCATGCAGTTTTGCCATCATGTTTGATCGGATTAAGATTTATCCGAACATCCTGAAGTCCCTGTATTAGAATCCCTAACTCATCCAATTCGTTTTCACGTTCCTTCCGCTTG
>CAIRSO010000839.1 GCA_903881215.1 uncultured Bacteroidia bacterium | reverse complement strand
TGCGATAATTGTCTCATGGGTATTTCATTTGATAGCTATTTTGAAACAGACAACATGTTTAAAGTCCATTTTCTCCGGACAAGTTATCACCAGGGCTTCTTTTTCCTGTTTCCATTCGACCTTTTGTGTAGTTCCCATGATGGTAATATTTTCAATCTTTCTTTCAACCAACCCGCTGGCACTTCCGAGGCTTTTGATGCGGATCATCTCCTCCGGCATGGGAACGGTCATGCACCAAACATAGACTGATCCATCTTTCCCTTCGGTAAACCTGAAATCTTTCGTGGTGAATTTAAAATCAGCATGAGGTTTGTCCAGTTTGCCGCCGGGCATACCTTTCAACTTTTCAGGAGCGTTTGGATTTTTAGGATCCTTAACCATTTCGCCCTCGCCATATACTTTCCAGGCCTTGCTGCCATAGATTCCCTCTCCGTTTATTCGCATCCAGGCGCCAATCTCTTTGAGCATTTGAGCACTTCCTTCGTCCATGCCCCCTTGGGGAGTTAGGCTAACACAGAGGGTCAGGTTGCCATCCCGGGAGACATCTTCCAGCAAAGTACGCACCACCGCACCGGCATCGTAGACAAAGCCGGGACGGTAGAACCAGTCACCTACTGCCCTGTCTGCCATCCAGGGTTGATCACTTTTGATCCCTTTCGGGAAAGATCCTTCAAAAGTGGTGGCAACACCCCTTTGTGCCGGACTAAATTTGATAACCGCCAGCTTGTCGATTTTGCCATTGTTGCGGCTGGCAGCCTTGTTATAGAAATGGGCTACCACCCTCTGGGCGGCGTCACATTTGTATCCCGAAGCGCTATGGTCACCCGAAAAGGGCTGGGTGCTGTTGCCATCGGTATAGATGAAGTCGGGATCATAGTTGTCGATTACATCTTCAATCCGCATGGCCCACTGGGTTGCATGCCATTTTGCATAGGCCAGGTCGTTGCCAAAAATTCCCTTTCTTCCAAATGCGATATCCTCAAGAATGTAGGGTTTGCCATCAAGGGACAAGTTCTCATAAGTCATGGGCTTGCCATAAAGACGCTGCGGATCAAGTCCATCCCACCATTTGCCTTTTCCATCGGCCAGCGTAAGTTTGGCAGCGTCATAAGGGACACCAGCTTTCGGACCTGTTTTATCAGCCCCGAAGGCTCTTTGCCACCACCACCAGGTGTATTCGTGGTGAAAGGAGACGCCAAAACGCATTCCTTTCTTTTGCAATTCTTTCTTCCAACCAGCCAGAAAATCCTTTTTCGGACCCACATTGACCGAATTCCACGGTTGGTATGTTGAGTTCCACAAGTCATAATTATCATGATGTACGCCTACTATCAGGGCATACCTGAAGCCGGCATCGTAATAGGCATTCACTAGTTTTTCCGGATTCCAGTCGGTTGGTTTCCATTTGTTAAGTACATCCTTGTATCCTACTTCTGAGGGATGACCAAAATTGACAAGGTGATTTTTGTAGGCATCAGTCTCCTCGCGGTAGATATTCCGGGCATACCAATCACCACTCATGCCTGAGGCCTGCGGTCCCCAGTGGATGAAGATGCCAAACTTGGCATCACGCCACCAATCAGGCATTTTTTCGTAACCAGCATTGATCGACTCCCAGGTGGGTGACATTTTCCCGGCGGCCATTGGGAAATCCATTTTTATTTCATCTACCTTGCCGGGATCAGCAATAAAACCCAGATGTTGCTCTTCCTTTTGGGGCATCGGAGGAAGCTTGAAAGTTTTGGTGGATTGTGATAATCCTGGAAAAATCGCCTTTGGTTGTTGAACATCCAACTTAATGGTGAAAGGCGGAATTTCAGGTCTTTTGGCAATGGCTTTCAGTGAGGGTTTGATTACCCCAAACATGTCCGTTGGGAAATTAACAAAACCCGTTTTCAGCGCTGGAGAGTTTTCACCTACCCTGAAATCTCCTATCGCTGGATCGATGAAAAGCGGGTCTCCATTGAGAGATTTTTCATCACAACCATTGACTAAAAACTTGTTCATCACCGCTTTGGTCGAAACATAAAAATTGTAGTCCAGCTCTTTCCCCCATATAACATTGGCCGGAATCGACTTGTTCATGATGGCAGGTTGGTAAGCCTTGAATATGATGTTATTTTTGAAAACATCACCACTGTTCAAATACCAAACATGCGGATGCAATCCATTGTTGATGATGATGTTGTTGGTCGCGGTTCTGTAATATCCTTCCCGCATCTTCAATCCGCCGTTGAGCAAAAGATTGTTGTAAATCTGGTAATTGGTTGATCCGTCATCCAGGTCGATGTCCCAGCCATGATCGCATCGCCAGCGGTTGTTCCTCAGGATATTGGGTTTGAGCATATCCAGCAATGGCAATCCCGGATCTTTTGCTACCTCCGGAATCGTCTCATTGATATCCGGAGTCCAAAAACGGTCGCGGCCCCATGAGTTGAAACTACCGTGATCGCCGGTCTCCAGAACCGTGTTGAATACGTCGCAATTTTCGATGATGTGGCCGCCAAAAGTACCCTCATTGATGTTGATGCCTGCACGTGGTACGTCGTAGATTGAACAGTGGTTGACCTTGATTTTATGGGACATGGAGATGTGAACCGGAGCCGTTTGTTTCTCATCACGGCCTGTCATGGTAATGAGGCAATCTTCCACAAGGCAATCCTCAGGGAAGTTGTCTCCTTTGGGACCGGGTGTTCTATCAATTGTTGAGTAGTCTTGTTTGCCATACCTGAAAAGCGGACTTCGGACAGTGGCAGGATCACCCACAAAGGCTATCCCATTGGCACCACTGTGGTGGATGTAGCATCCCCGGATGGTTATCCTGCGGTTGTAATTATTAACGAAGACAGTGTTTCCACCCACCTGGTCGAACTCAGAATCACTGATACTGCAATCTTCCGCCCCATTGAAAACTACAGCGCCACCGCGGTAAACGGTCCAGTCGGACCGAAGCAGCGGCTCCTTGTTGTCCATGAATGTGCGGGTGGTATGCCGAAAGACGAAACCCTTGAAATGCACATTCTTCACGGCTGCTTCTTTAGAACCATTCAATTCAATCAGATGCTTTAACCTGACTATTTCAACTTTGGCTATTGACAAATCCAAACCTGTTTCAGGCATATAATAAAGCTTCTGTTCTTTAGCGTTGAAGAACCACTCTCCTGGAGCATCCAGCTCTTCAAAAATATTCTCCACCATTCTGTAAACAGGGTGCATCTTCGAAGGTCGGTTGTTCTGCCAACCCCCTTCATCATTCAATGTACCATCGGCATTCTTTCCTTTGATGATCCAGTGCATATCGCCCCACAAGGCTGAGTGCATGGCATGGATATAGCCGCCTTCAGGTTTATTCCAGCGGGCAATTCGTTCGGGAGTCAGCGGATCATTTGCCGGATCCGGTTTAGCCTGGTGACTCAAATCCCAGGTATCAAAAACATTTTTACCGGATATAGCGTTGGGAAACCGTGCCATTCGCTGGCGAGTTCCATTGATGTACAACTGGTCGATGACCGGATTCCCGGATACGGATGCGACGAAAATGCCATTTATGAAAGGCTTCCATGTGAGTTTCAACAGGCTTCCTCCGCTCAGGATGGCTTTACCCTCCTCCTCAGCCTTCCAAACAAAAGATTTCCTGTTGTCGTCTGAGGTGAATTTGACCGTTTGAGGCAAATAGTAGATTCCATTGGCGAAGATCACTTCTACAGTTTGATCGGTCGGTATTTTGCGCACCAATTTCTGTGCCTGATGAAAGGACGCTAACGGTCTTTCTTTGGTTCCGGGATTCTTATCATTTCCGTCGGGCGAGACAAATATTGATTGCGCGTAGCCATCAGGCTCCGGCCAGTTCTGGTTGTTGGGAAGTTGCTTCCCCTTTTTAACCCCATAAAGATTTATTTCTTCAGTGAGATGTTTGACAGGTTGCACAATGGCTTTGACTGGGGCAGCAGATGGTGCCAGAAGTATCACATCGCCTGCTGCCAAATTGATCTTAAATTCGTTGTTGCCAAGTGAAGCAATTTCATACTTTTTGCCTTTTACAGCCTGAAATGCATTGGTCCAACCGGGAATTTTTACGATGCATGGCTCACCGACCATACTTTTAATTTGAATCCAATCTGTTTCACCATTCGTGCGCGAGGCACTTACCAGGAAACCGCCCCTGGCCCTCAGATCGTTAAAGGAGGCATTCTTCCAAATATCAGGAACGGCAGGAAATATCCTGATTTTATTGCCCCAGCTTTGTAACAGCAACTCCATGATGGAGGAAGCTGCACTCAGGGGGGTCTCGATCACTGGATTCTTTCCACCTGATTCAACATAAAAAGTATTGGAGAGCAACTGACTGATTCCTATGCTTCCTGTCAGGAAATGGTGAAGAATTGATTCAGCATCGTTGCCTCTTCCCAATGCTGCATATAGGGATGCTGCTCCGGTATAGGAATACCCTGCCAATCCCTTGCCATCCCCAATTTTGTGCCAATGAACCACCGATTTGTCGACCAACGCCCTATCTTCGGGTGAATCCGGATTGAGCTGAAACAAGGGATACAATCCGAGCAGATGAGAGTAATGACGGTGCGACATGTCCACTGCCTGGTCACTACCGATTCGGATTCCATTTTGATCAACAGAAAAAGGAACAAGGTTGGCCAGGGTATGCCTCCATTTGGCAACTTCCTGACTATTCGCTTCAATTTTGCTCGCTGATTCAATCAAAGTGCTCAAAAGCCAACGGTAAATGGCGAGGTTGTAACTTGAATTGGTGTATAGTGCAAATCCCTTGTATTCGGGCGATTCCATCGGGAGCAAGCCAATTTTGCCGGAAGGATCCATTTGTTCCATCTCTTCATACAGCGCTGCAATCTTTCTGGCTTTGGGTACCCACTTTTCCTGAATGGCCTTGCGGTCGCCGGCATAGCTGAAGTGAAGCCAATAGTTGTGCATAGCCCAGGCGAGGTCGCCCAATTTGGGTCCCTTAAATCTGGTAAGCAGGGTTTCGAAGCACTCATCAATCAGGGTGATCAGGTTTTCCCCCATTTCCAGATGATTGCTTTCGTAAACCAGCCAATAGGTTAGCTGCACATTGAGATTCCACCAGAGTCCGGGCCACTGGGTTACCCTGAAATACGGACCGTTCAGGTCGACCGCCGGTCCGTCGGGACGTGAACATGTACCCATTTTGTACAACTGAATCCAGTAAAACGACTCCATTTGAACATCCGGAATGGAAAGAAATGATTTGCTGTAAAATTGGTGCCACGAGTTGCGATGACTTTGTTCAATCTGAGCAATATCCTGACTGACAGACTTATTAATATTTTTTACTGCAACTTCTTTTGAAATTCCAGCAGCTGGAACCTCATTGGCTGTTGTGATGTAAAGGGTAGATTGACCAGTTTTTGTTCCCTTCTTTTCGGTCCAGGCTGTTGCATAATCTCCTCCGGCTATCAATGATTGAACGCAAAGATTGATATTGTTCTCTTTGGTTAATACCGGTTTCGGATTTGGTACATATTCTTTGGACTCCTTGTTGTCAGGAAAGACGATGGCCCTCGGGGAGGATGGATTTCCCGGCAGGAACTTCCACTGATAAGACACCTTTTTCCCCTGGTCCTTCTCGGTAGAGTTAACTTCAATGATTTGAACCATTTCCTGGTAAGGAGTGAAGGCCCTGAAGGAGACCTCACCAAGGCTGGTAATTATCTTTCCCCGGATTTCAGCATTCCACAAATCGACCCTCATGGTGCCGGAAATGATTTTACCGGCAGGATGCAGCACCAATCGGCCAAGGTCAAGCCTGGGAAAATCGTACATTACTCCCGCTCCGGGTGTTCCGATCGAACTCTTTTTGTCGGGAGCTTTGCGGTGATCTGTCACATCCTGCCGGCCAATGTGAAAATCGATTCTATTCTCCTTGAGGGAGGCAAAAACCATCATGCCCAGGTGCGCATTGCCTGTAAAAGCACCTTCATTCCACTGCAAAGGCAGCTCTTCCCATACAAGATCGTGTTGAGAAAGGAATTGCCCGTAATCGATTTTGTTTTGGAGTAAACTACTATTCCCGGATTTTGAATCCTGAGCGGTCAAGCTTACACATGAAAACAGGAACAACAAAGATGCCATTCCAAAATTCAGACAAGTGGGAATTGCAATTAAACCAATTATCAATAATTTTCTCATGATGTCAAAGGTTGCAAATTAATGTTTGTTGTTTTTTGTATCTGGTTGCATGTAAATGATCGAAATCGCCACTTCTGAACATAGGGAAATAGACGAGCCTTTGGTTTTTTTTGCACAGCAAATAACTCCCAAAAAAAAGGATTTTTAAAAGTAGGAAATATCTAATGTCATCCAACGCGAAATTAACAGGAGTATATTTCCAATTTCATCTTTTATTCTATAATTCATGATATAGAAAGGAATCACATCTTCAGGATGTCTCATCTGGGAAGACTCCATTGGATTGTCGAAATCGGTATAAAATGTATCTTTGTGCCACAGACAGTCATTCTGAACGGTCGACTAAATGTGCGTGAATCATCAATGAAAGCAAAATGAAAAATCAACTTTCCCATACCCTAAAAAAAGAGATACCATTACTGATAATTGGAATATGGTTACTCGCTGGATGTGCTGTTAACAGTCAAAAAAAAGAAAAGAAAACAGCAAATGATGTACTCGTAAAAAAAGATACATCAAAAATTTGCTGTGAATCAAATATCCCCAACCGATTTGCCGGTTCTACGAACATTGCAACTTCAGAAAAAAGCGGTTCCGCAATAGGCCTGGAAAACCCAACTGCTGGCATGGTTTGGATTGAAGGCGGTACTTTTATGATGGGAGCAGACAATAATCAGGCCAGTGAAGATGAATATCCTAAGCATGAGGTTCGCGTTGATGGGTTTTTTATGGATATCACAGAAGTAACCAATTCACAATTCGCAGCTTTCCTTAAAGCAACAGGTTACAAGACAACTGCTGAAATCAAGCCGGACTGGAACGAAATAAAAAAACAAGTACCACCTGGCACTCCTAAGCCAAATGACAGTATGCTGGTGGCAGCATCGTTGATTTTTAAACCGGTAAGTAATACTTCAGGAATAGATCTGAATGATTATTCTCAATGGTGGCAATGGAAAACAGGTGCAAATTGGTCTCATCCCCAAGGACCGGAAAGCAATATAGAAGGAAAAGAAAATTATCCGGTTGTACATGTATCGTGGGATGATGCAATTGCATATTGTAAATGGGCCGGCAAACGATTGCCTACCGAAGCAGAATGGGAATGGGCTGCAAGAGGAGGCCTGGTTAATAAGGTGTATTCATGGGGTAATGAGCAGGTAGATAAAGGAACACCCAAATGTAATTCCTGGCAAGGGAAATTTCCCGGTTACAACTCCGGTGTAGATGGCTATTTGGGATCTGCTCCTGTCAAATCCTATCCGGCCAATGGGTTTGGATTATATGACACCGCCGGAAATGTTTGGGAATGGTGCAGCGATTGGTATGTCTTTAACTATTACACTACCTTAAATGGAATTAGCATTAATCCAAAAGGTCCTTCCAAAAGTTATGACCCGGATGAACCCTATACACCTAAACATACCATCCGGGGTGGGTCATTCTTATGCAATGATTCCTATTGCTCAGGATATCGAGTATCCAGACGAATGAAAAGTTCGCCGGATTCAGGA
>CAIRSO010000838.1 GCA_903881215.1 uncultured Bacteroidia bacterium | reverse complement strand
GAAAAGAAAATCAGGTGACATCATCCTGAATGGACCGGCCGCGCGGAAAGTGCTGGTTGGTGATGTGATTATCATTGTTTCTTATGCAACCATTGACTTTGAGGAGGCAAAAACCTTTCAACCTTGTATCATATTTCCTGATACGGAAACAAACAGATTGGTATAAACTAAATTGGCAAAGCTTAAAACATCATTTGTCTGTCAGAATTGCGGATATGCCTCTCCAAAATGGATTGGCCACTGCTCTTCCTGTGGAGAGTGGAATACTTTTCAGGAAGAGGTTTCTCTTCCGGTAAAAAACCAACCATCCCATTCAGGATCCTCTTCCTCGTCAAGACCGGTTACCTTAAGTGAGATCGATCTGCTTGATCTTCCAAGGATAGATACTTCCAATGCAGAATTCAATAGAGTACTTGGCGGAGGAATGGTACCCGGCGGACTGATTTTGCTGGGAGGAGAACCTGGAATCGGAAAATCAACACTGGTGCTGCAGATTGCCCTCCAATTACAGAGAAGAAAGGTCCTTTACATATCCGGAGAAGAGAGTCTCCAGCAGCTTAAAATGCGAGCAGAGAGGTTGGAGGGAAACAACCCGAACTGTCTTTTTTTATGTGAAACCATTCTGGAATCAGTTTTGCTGCATATTGACAGAGAATCACCTGATCTGGTTATCATTGACTCCATTCAAACCGTCAGCAGCGAAGCCATCGAGTCGACTGCCGGAAGTGTTACCCAGATCCGGGAATGTACAATTGCCATCATGAAGCTGGCAAAAGTAAGAAATATCGCAGTAATTCTAATCGGTCATATCAACAAGGAAGGGAGTCTGGCAGGTCCGAAAGTACTCGAACACATTGTCGATACAGTTTTACAATTCGAGGGGGACAGAAACCACTTCTACCGGATTGTGAGGTCTGTAAAAAATAGATTTGGCTCGACTTCAGAACTCGGAATCTATGAGATGCAGCAATCCGGGTTGAGAGAAGTAAGCAATCCATCAGAGATGCTTCTCTCATCTCACAACGAAGGACTAAGTGGGACCTCTACTTCAGCCGTAATTGAAGGCATGCGCTCCTTTTTGATCGAGGTTCAGGCATTGGTTGGTTCGGCAGCTTATGGAACTCCTCAGCGTTCGGCAACCGGCTTTGATTTGCGCAGAATGAATATGCTGCTTGCAGTCTTAGAAAAGCGGGCCGGCTTTAAATTGATGGTCAAGGATGTTTTCCTCAATATCGCCGGTGGCTTAAAGGTCGATGATCCGGCCATGGACCTGGCCGTTATTTGTGCCATCATGTCATCCAATTTTGATATTGCGATAGACAAGGGAATCGCCTTTTCAGGAGAAATAGGATTAACAGGTGAGATCAGACCTGTTGGAAAGATAGAACAACGCATCGCGGAAGCACAAAAACTGGGGTTTAAGGAGATTTACATCTCGAAATACAACAAAGGGGTAGACTTCTCCCGTTTCGATATCAAGATCCAGCAAATCGAACGGGTTGAAAAGCTTGTCAGGGTCCTTTTCGGGAGAAGCCAAAAGGAAGGCTAAAGGTTAACCTTTAGCCTTTAACCTTTAGCCTTCTTTAGTACTCCCAGAGATCTTGCTCGTAATCGAAAATAGCGTTTTTAATCCTATCTGATTCTTTTGAAGCGTATTCGGCTGAAGCATAATCCATGATAGGACGGTTGTTGTAAACATTCTCCTCTTTAATGATGTAGCCATCAAAATTTCTTATCAGGAACAGGTCATCAAAGCTATAATTTCGTGCACTATTTCGGGCATTGAGCGATTCATTTTTGGCAAGAAGATTCCTGATTTCAGGGTAGAAAACCCAAAAGAGCTTCTTCCGCAAAGTGACCTCTTGTGCAACATCTTCATCCCTGTAATATAGCCTGATTGGGCAAATACCCAATATCCGAACCTGCAATGTTGACTTCTGTTTATCGAAATACCAGATCTCTTTAACAATAAGTTGTTTAACCTGATCGGTTGGAATCTCCTGGGCAACAGTAACCGGTTCCATCTGACCAGTTTCGAAATTTCTGCGTTCGATCGTTTTGGTTGCAGCACCGAACTGAGTCTTTACCGCATCGAAACTCATCGGGACGGTAAATTCGTTTTCATCATTGGCAGGTGGATCAAAAGCGGTGATGGTATTGTCTTTTATCCCTTTCAGTAAAAGATTGATCAAGTTGACTCTGCCCTGAGTTTCAACAGTAGGGAAATAAAATTGTTGGTTCATCTTCTCGCGCAAATCGATTAGGCGCCAGACGGTTTTGGACCAGGTAATATCTGCCTCTCTCACTCCTGGCAGTGGAGCAGGTTTCCGTTCGAATGTGATCTTCTTCTCGTACAGACCATTTCTGTTCTTAACAAGATCTTCAATGCCCTGTCCCATCAAGGAACTCGTGATTGAAGAGCCAGCAAACAAAATCAATAAGAAAAATAATTTATGTCTCATCGCTTAATTAATTTTAAAGCTAATAGCTGATAAGTTCCTTGTTAATCCGTCATCACCTTTGGCAACAATGTTGTCAATGTATAGACGGCTTCCTTTGGTAAGGCCTTTGAATAAATCCCGCTGTTCCTGGGTAAATTTGGCTCCTGTAGTTGCTTTATCGACCATAAAACCACCCTGAGAAGTTGAAACTACGAAGGAAAGCACCTTGAATTTCATGTCAAAATCAAAATCCGGAATATCTGCAAACACCCCTTGCTCTACCGTCAATTCGTTTTTGGAGATAAACCCTTCGTTCTTACCGGCAACAGTTGCAATAGGATTGGGGACTTTCTTTACCCTGAACTCTACAGTGCCCATTTGTTTGACTACTTTGTCGACTGTGGCACTGACTGAAATGTATGCTTTCTCAGTAATTTTCTCCGGATAGGCAAGAAATCCATCAGCAGAACGATCTATTCTTCCATTTTTCATGGTTACCTGAATGTCTCTGGACGAGATTCCGGGTACTGAAACGGAGATAGGATTTGGTAAACCTAGGTAAAGGATATTCATCCTGGTTGGAGATACAGTCATAGACGGTTTTTCGACCTGGTATTCTTGCTCAAATCGATATGGCACTATCTGACCGCTGGGGCTTTTGTAGTTGATCACACCATTCCATTTGAAAGTTCCTTCTTTGCTGGCAGTTACCTTATATAAGCCGGAATTTTCTCCAGGGATGATAGGCAGTTTATTCCCATTGACAAGAATTTCGGGAACCGCTGTGGTGTCGATGGCTGAAATGAAAACTTTTGCCTCATACACATCGCCTAAAAGTACATAACTGGTTTTGGGAATGACCTGAGCTTTCAGATTGTTGAATTTGAAAGAGGAAGCATCAATCTTGGTATAGTAATAACTGATAACATCCGACTCCGTGTTTCGAATGTCACTTTGAAGTTTTGACATTATAGTAACCACTGCAATTAAAGGATAGCCCTGAAATTTATTGCTTTCCCAGGTAGGAGTTTTTCCTGCTACTCGTGGTGGATCGGAAGTATCCAAACTTTTCTTAATTGACGCGATCAGTGAGGTCTGACTGCTATCAAGATTGGAAAGAAGGAAAGTACGGTATTCCTCAATAGTTTGCTTGAGTAAGGTGCCATTCTTCTTAGTCATCATGATCTCTTCGGCATAATTCAGATCTTCATTGTTCACAATACTATCGACCTTCCCTTCAGGACCATCAGCCTTTTTGACGATCACCTCTTTCAAATGCGTAATATAATTGTAAATAGAATCTGTTCGTTGCTTGATTACTATGACCGTATGATTCAGCGCACCAACTTTTTCGGGATTCTCTTGTGCGGCATTGCTGAAATTGGAATAAACGTTTTGATTTTGGGAATTGATGTTTTCAATGGTTTGCATAAATCCCTGGTTGACCAAAGCAAAAGCATCCACAACAGATTTATCAACATTGAGTGCAAGCATGGCCGTTAAAACCAGGTACATCAGGCTGATCATTTTTTGCCGGGGCGTTTCCGGACAGTTTTTTACTCCCATAAGGGTTTTGGGTTGATTAGATTAACCTTTGATATTCATGGCGCCTAGCATATTTCCATAAACCTGATTCAATGCTTCCAGGTTTTTGTTCATACGTTCGGTTAACTGATGGTATTTTTTTGCTTCTTCCATGGTCTCATTCACCATTTTTTGCAATCCTGCCTGATCGGTTACACTCTTTGCAGAGGTTTCAGTCAGTTTTTTTACATTTTGAAGATGAATTTCGTAGGAAGAATTAAGAGTGGCCAAACTGGCATTCATCTTAGAAATCTCTCCGGAATATGATTTGGAATTATCGCTGAGCGCTGAAAAATCTTTGTGGACTGATTCAGTAAATTCCTTGTAGGAAGAAGACAGTTTTTCACTTGTTGAAGCAAGTTGCTGATTGATTTTTTTGGTAGAATCTGTGAAAGTCTCAGCCATCTCTTTGGAAGAGCTTGAAATCAATTTGGACGAGTGTTCGTAACTATGCACCAGATCACCAAGTGAACGTTCTACTGACAGTGTTGCCTTGTTGTTCACTTCAGAAAAGGAATTTACAGACTGTGAAGCTTGTCCTAGATTACGTACATATAGTTCTGTTGCCAGTGTAGCGCTTGAAATTTCTGCAATGCCTTTTGCTGTATTGGTCAGGTCCTGTAATCCCTTTTTTAGCTTGGCGAGCATCTCCGGAGTAATTTCAGCTTTTTCCAGCATAGCTTCCAATCCGCCTGATGTAGATTTGACAGGAAGTTCAAGATCCTCCTCAATTTCAAAATCAGGGTTCAGCTGAGGATAAACCTTGGACCAATCCGGGGTTTCAACCATTGGTTCGAAGGCCGAAAGGAAGAAGATCAATGCCTCACAAGACATTCCGACCATCAACATCTCTCCACCGCCAGTCCAGTGCTGTAATTTGAAAAGTGCTCCCAACAACACGACGGATGCGCCAATGCTGTAGAAGTAATTCATGGTGGATCTCCATTTCTGAGAGTGAGTTAATTCAGATAATCCCATAGTATGTTAATTTTTCAGTAAGGGTTAAAATTCATCGCCAAATGAGGACCGGACACTCCTAAACCCAACATAGGATTTTGCGGTATCCTGGTATTCAAAGGTGCGTGTACCAACCTGAATATAGTAGGCAATATCTTTCCATGAACCTCCCCTGATCACCTTCCGTTTCATGGTAGGCGGATCATCGGCTACAGCATTGTATTCAAAGTTGGGGTTCATGTCATGCATGAAATTGTAAGTTGATTCATCGTAAGCAGTAACTGTCCATTCGGCAACATTACCAGCCATATCATATAGTCCGTAACCATTTGGTTCATAGGTAGCAACCTTGATGGAGGCTTTTCCGCCATCGTCACTGTAGTTGCCACGCATAGGTTTAAAGTTGGCCAAAAAGCATCCGGTTTTAGATCGGGTGTAATATCCACCCCAAGGATACATTGAATTATCCAATCCGCCTCTGGCAGCCAGCTCCCATTCAGCTTCTGTTGGAAGCCGGTAGTCCTGAACAGCATAATCGCCTTTGTTTGAAAGACTTGTATTTTTGAAGTTGGTTCTCCACATGCAAAAGGCTTTTGCCTGCTTCCAGCTCACACCAACCACTGGATAGTCGTCGAAACCGGGATGGGAAAAGTACATTTTAGCCCACGGTTCATTGAAGGCATAAGTAAAGTCACGAATCCAGACCAGGGTGTCGGGGTAAATGTTGACCATATCAGTCATCACAAAGTTGGAGCGATTCTGAATTGGTGCAACCTTTCCATTAATATCGACAATGCTTCCAGTATACGCTTGCTTGGTAAAATCATATGAATTTTGACGACGTGCGGCCTGTTGGAGATCCACCCAGTAATAGTTGTAGTTTAATTTTCTGACATCGAGTTCCTTCTTCCCAAAAATTCTTTCGCTTTTGTCATAATAAAGCTGCTCAAGTTCAGTGATGTACTCGGTCTTCCTCCAATTCAGGTTTACATTCCAATCCAAAACAACAGGGTCAATGGGATCGCCCCGTCGTGTAGTAGTTGGTTTAAATTCCGGATATTTTTGAGACAATAAATCTCGTGCAATAGAATCACGCACCCAGTAAACGAATTGCCTGTATTCGTTGTTGGTGATTTCAGTATCGTCCATCCAGAAAGTGGCAAGATCGACGGTACGGGTTGGAGATGTTGCTCCGTTAATATCCTGATCAGAAGGCCCCATATTGAAGCTTCGACCGGGTATCAATACCATACCTTGCGGAGTTGGCTCAAGGTACTTTCCCCTTTTCTGTACCCCGACCAATTCACCGCTTCCGGAATTGTGACATCCAGAAACGAGCAGCATCACTGCCATACTGCCATAAGTAAACAATCGTTTTATCGTTCGACTCATATCTTGTGAACCAATTTTTTCCATTCCAAAGTTATAAAAACCTTACACTTTTGGTTTTTTGACCTCTATTTTTATTTAATAGAACAGCGTAAGAGATAAAAAGTTCATGAGAACCAGAGTTATAGCGTGCTAACACGGATGTATTCAAGTCATATGAATAGCCAATTTTCAATCCGTTTAGCATCTCAAAGCCCAAAAATACCACAACAGCATCTTTAATTCTATATCCAATTCCTCCCCAAAAGCGTCGATTGTATTGAATGATCAAGTCCAGATCGACCTGGGAAGTTGTCCCATCTGTTTTTAAAAAGAACGAAGGTTGAACTGCAAAACGATCGTCGTTCATCTCCTTGTTAAAACTGCCTGTAAGATAATAATGTCTTTTCAGCGAATAATGGCCTTTCTCTTCAAAAGAAAAGGAAGGTTGGTTAATGTGCGTTGAAGACAGTGCCAGATAATATTTTTTATGCCGGTAAAAAAGACCGGCTCCAACATCTGTCAATAAGCCATTCACCTCTTGTTTAGGCAAATAAGGATCAGAACCATCCACGAGATCGCCACCTTGCGAGGCAGACCAACCCGGACTAATATTTTTGTTCATCATTCCTACAGAGATACCGCATCCCAATTGACCTTGACCCAACTGAAAGCGGTAAGCATAATTCACGCCAAAAGAAATATTATTTTCATATCCGATGGCATCTTTAACTACCGTGAAACCCAATCCGTCAGTATTTCCGATCAATTTTACGGCTGCATCCGTCTGAAATGATGTGGTCACCGGTGCACCCGGAAAACCTACCCACTGCTGTCTGTTTAGAAGCATTAGATTTATTTGTCCGTTGTTTCCGGCGAATCCGGGATTAATCATCAGATGGTTAAACATATGCTGACTAATCTGCGGATCCTGCTGCGCACTCGCGGCGAATGTACATATATTTAACAAAATCCACAAAAAACTACAAAATTTCGTAATAAAAATACAACGAAGAGTACGATTCGTTAAACGAACAATAAGTCCAGATCCCGGTAGCCTGAAGTAGGCCGGGGAGTATTTATAAACCAGAACTTTAGAATATTCCATCAATAGCTCTTATTGAAAGATGACCACCACCGTTCAGGAATCTCATTTTTGCATGCCACACGGTAGTCCTTTTTTGAACAAGGCACTCTCAGTGGGAAAAGATCACAATCAGGTGAAGGTACTTCCAGCCACCAGCGTTTTGAGACTGGATGCTTGAGAAAGGTGAGAGGTTCCGGAATTCCTTCAACCGATACAACATAATGTAAGAAATCGATGGCTTCATCCTGAGGAATTTCATCAATTCTTCGTGACTTTCCATTGAGGTAATACCAAACAATCTGAGCGGCAGTCATGGCGCCGTTCTTATCAGGATCTTTATCAGGGTTGTAACCGAAGAGAGAGAACCATCCCGGATTGGTAGAAATTCCGGAATACCAGGCAAGCTGACAGGCCTCCTCACCGGTAAGTCCGTTTGGCGAGTTTCTGATCTGTCCGGGGGCTTCGCATAATTTCAGTGATCCAAAATCAAAACTAACCAGGTCTGTCTCCCGTAAATAGGGCTCCATCTCGTCAATGCCATTTCTTATTTCGCCAAGCGTGAAGAGCGAACCTTTAAACTCTTCGGAGAAAGTTTCTTTTGTCTCAGGGGATACAAAGAACGACTGGATGGCCATCACATTAACAATGGTTTCATTTGAAAGATTGTTCAAAAAAACATCATCGAGCGTACTCTCTTTTTGTGATAGATTGTCGATGCGATCGTCGACTACCGTTAAAATAGCATCCTTTTTGTCAATACCGGCTAGCAAGGGAACCGTAAAGCTTTGATTTCCACCAATTACAAGTATTGAAATTCCCAGAGAATACAGTTCTTCGGCCACCATCTTAACGGCGGCCATGGTATCACTGAATTCTTTACCTGCTTTAATATTTCCTAAATCCAAAATCTTGAAGTCGGATGAGAACCCGTTCAACTGATAAAGTTGCTCCCTGATTGCATCCGGTGAGCCAGCGAAGGAGGAGGATGAAGAGAGGCGGTCGTCAGTAATCCCAAGAATCACAACATCGGGTAAGGCTGACTCATTCCACACGGATTTTTTCAAAAAAGATCCCAGATGATCATTGTCTCCGGAGAATTTTTTAACAACCGGTAATATTTTAGCAGGTGTAATAAGCTCCTTCCACATAACTTCTGATTTTACAGACAATATAAAAAATTTTCAGCAATATAAGCTTTTTCATGTGTAAATAATTTGATCTCATTGCCACATGGAATACACTTTCAGGAATGAATTTGTTTTTTGCAATTAGCTATAATGCTCATATTGGTTATAATTATTTCGATTTTTTCTGTTTGGGCTTTTTGGTTTCTGCATCAATGATCTCTTTACAGACAGCATATGTAAGGAGTTCTAAATTGGTATCCTTCTTAAGTTTGAAATTCTGTTTTTTATAAGAAATATATGGTCCCCACCGACCTTGCAGGATCCTTGTATGGGCATCTTCCTCAAAGGTTTTTAGCAGAGAATTGGAAATCTTTTCGCGTCGCTCAAGAATTAATTCAATGGCTCTGTCAAGTAGGATGGTGTTTGGGTCATCAATACCCTTTTTCAATGAAGCAAAGTTGGAATCATGCTTTACGTAAGGACCAAATTTCCCAATTCCGACGGTTACCTTTTTCGCTTCATACTCACCCAAATCCCTTGGAAGGTCAAAAAGCTTTAATCCCTGTTCCAGGGTAATAGTTTCAATGCTTTGACCTTGCTGCAAACTTGCAAAGACAGGCTTTTCTGTCCCATCTTCTGAGGTGTCACCAAGTTGAATGAACGGCCCGAATCTGCCAATTTTCGCAGATACATTTTTACCGGATGCAGGATCTATCCCCAGGAACCGTTCTCCCCGTGCCCGTTCAGAATTGGCCAGGGCATCTTCTATCTGGCGATGAAATGGAAGATAGAAATCATCAATCATCTTTTGCCAAACCAAACTTCCTTCTGCTATTTCGTCAAATTGTTTCTCTACGGTGGCAGTAAAATAGAAATCAACGATGGGCTCAAAATGCTTCATTAAAAAGTCATTCACGACCAACCCGATATCTGTTGGAAATAGTTTGGATTTTTCTGTTCCAGTTATTTCTGTTTTCTCTTCCCGACGGATATTTCCGGCCTTGAGAATTAGTTGAACAAAGGAACGTTCAGTGCCTTCACGATCTTCCTTGACAACATAGTCCCTTTGCTGAATGGTTGTTATTGTCGGTGCATAGGTCGAAGGCCGGCCAATGCCTAACTCTTCCAATTTTTTAACGAGGCTGGCTTCAGTGTATCGCGCCGGTTTTAGGGTGAAGCGCTGCAACCCCTGGATGGCAGATGGTATTAATTTTTGTTTGACAGACAATGGCGGAAGCAATCCTTTCTCTTCATCAGTGAGATTCTCATCGTCACTTGACTCAAGATATACACCGAGGAAACCATCAAATTTTAGCACCTCGCCTGTGGCTTGAAAACGTTCAGAAGTGTTGGAAATATTTATAGTCACATTCGTTCTTTCCAATTCGGCGTCTGCCATCTGGGATGCCAGTGTTCTTTTCCAGATCAGATTGTACAGTTTCTGTTCCTGAGCAGTGCCGGACACTTCTTCTTCGAAAAAGTCTGTAGGCCGGATGGCTTCGTGAGCTTCCTGTGCCCCTTTGGAATTGGTTTTATAATGACGGATCTTGACATATTTTTCACCGTACGATTCGGTGATTTTCTTTTTTGCGCTGTTTATGGCTGTTTGAGAAAGATTGGTCGAATCGGTTCTCATATAAGTAATCTTTCCTGCCTCATAAAGTTTTTGAGCCACCGACATAGTCAAAGAAACCGGGAATCCCATTTTTCTGCTGGCCTCTTGTTGTAAGGTCGAAGTGGTAAAAGGTGGTGCCGGCGATTTTTTAGCAGGTTTGGTGACAATGTCTCCAATAACAAATTCTGCCTTGCTGCATTTCTGCAAAAAATGATTGGCATCCTCTTCATTGTCAAAACGTTCAGAGCACTCTGCTTTTAACAAAGTCTCCTTGCCCGATTTTTCGGGTACGATAAAGAGTGCAGTAACCTTGAAGAATGGGACCGATTCTGTGTTGGTAATCTCACGTTCGCGCTCAACAATTAGTCTAACGGCAACCGATTGTACCCTACCGGCAGAAAGAGATGGCTTCACTTTTTTCCACAATACCGGTGAGATTTCAAAACCAACCAGTCGGTCAAGAATCCTTCTTGCCTGCTGTGCATCCACGAGATCCTTGTTGAGATGACGAGGGTGTTCTATGGCATGCTGAATGGCATCTTTGGTGATTTCATGAAAAACGATCCTGTTCGTAGTTTTCGGATCCAGTTTAAGTACCTCCATCAGATGCCAGGCGATCGCTTCGCCTTCGCGGTCCTCGTCCGATGCGATCCAAACCGTCTTTGCTGATTTGGCAAATTTCTTCAAATCGGCTACAACTTTCTTCTTATCCTCCGACACGATGTAGTTGGGTTCATACCGGTTGTTGAGATCAACGCCGAAATCTTTCTTGTCGAGATCGCGAATGTGACCAAAGCTGGATTTAACCAGATAGTCCTTGCCCAGAAATTTTTCAATAGTTTTCGCCTTGGCAGGAGACTCGACGATGACCAAATTTTCTTCCATAATTTGAACGTAAATGACCGGTGACTTCTAAAAAACTTTGCAAATTAACGAAAATCAAAACCTAAGTTCCAAGTCTTTGGTGCATATAATATTCAGATTAGTGATTAAGCTTCATCTAAAATGAGTAAAAAATTCCTGAATTTCAGATCATGACCTCCTCATTCTATACAAGTTATG
>CAIRSO010000837.1 GCA_903881215.1 uncultured Bacteroidia bacterium | reverse complement strand
TGCTTATCCTCGACGAAAAAATAAAAAAACTGGAAGAAGCAGAAAGACAAATTTTGAAACTCAGTAAACCACTTCCAAAAGCCCCAAAACCTCAGGCGAAAGCAGCAAAAAAAAATGAAGTGAAACCAAAAACTTCAAAAAAGACTTCGTCAAAATAGCTGCTTAAATGTGAAGAAAATGTTATAAATACGGAATCAAATAGTAATTGACTCTGTATTCTTGCAGAAATGATCCCCGAAAATGGTATCATTGCAATTCAAATAATTGACACCATTGAAGTGTCTGTATTGCTAATTTATTGATAGAATGGAAGAGACGTATTTTAAAAATCTTAGGCAACCCGAGAATAGTAACCCTACCTGGAAGAAAATCATAGTAGAATCTGCTCTGCCTTCCGAACTGGCCACATTACGCACCATTTCCCGTAACTTATGGTGGGTTTGGAGTGTAGATGCAAGGGCGCTTTTCAATGAAATTGATCCTGAAATCTGGGAAAAATGCGAACATAATCCAATAATTTTGTTGGAACAGACCAATCATGACAGGTTTGAGGAGCTGAAATCTGATGAATCGTTCGTCCTGAGAATGAAATCTGTTGAAATACAGTTTAACAAATATCTCAAGGAACGGAAGAAACTGCGTGGACCGAAAATAGCTTACTTCAGCATGGAATTTGGTCTGCACTCAAGTTTAAAGATTTACTCAGGAGGTTTAGGTGTTCTCGCAGGTGATTATCTTAAAGAAGCAAGTGACTCAAAAGTTGATATGACTGCCATTGGGTTATTATACCGTTATGGTTACTTCAAACAGGTAATATCAACGAATGGTGAGCAATTAGCCACTTACGAACCTGAGCATTTTTCTAAAATTCCAATTCAACCCGCGTTGGATGAGTCAGGAGAATGGATTACTGTCGAGGTAAAAATGCCTGATCGTATAGTTTACGTCAGAGTATGGTATGTAAATGTAGGAAATGTCAAACTATATCTGCTTGACACCGATTATGAAAACAACCAGGATTCTGACAGATCAATAACTCACCATCTTTACGGTGGAGATAATGAAAACCGACTTAAACAGGAGATGGTACTTGGCCTTGGTGGTATCAGAGCCCTGGAAAAATTAGGAATTCAATCCGACATTTATCATTGTAACGAAGGACACGCTGCTTTTATTGGCCTTGAACGAATATCCCAGATAAAAAATGTAGCTAAGCTGGATTACTCTGAAGCAAAAGAGATTGTTAGGGCATCTACTCTTTTCACTACCCATACGCCTGTTCCTGCTGGTCACGACTCATTCCCTGATGATTTATTCAAAGCTTACATGAACCCTATTGCCCTTCAACTTGGAATTACCATGGATGAGCTGATGCTGCTAGGTAAAGCCGGAAGCAATGAAGTAAAGTTCAACATGAGTTTTCTTGCAGCCAATCTATCTCAGTCAATCAATGGCGTTAGTAAACTTCACGGAGATGTAAGCAAACAACTGCTAAGTGAACTCTACAAGGGTTTTCTGCCTGAAGAGCTAGATAACATAGGTTATGTCACCAATGGTGTTCACTACCCTACCTGGGCAGCACCTGAATGGAAAGTGGTACACGATCAAATCCTTTCTGCCGAGGAAATGGCAGAGGATATCCACGAATATGAAGAAGGTGGTGAAATGCGCGCATGGCGTAATATCTACAAAGTTCAGGATAAATTGATCTGGGATACCAAATCCAAACTGCGTGAACAGTTGATTGATTACATAAAAAGACGCTTTACAGATATCCATATCCAAAGAAATGAGAATCCTAAATATATTTCTGAAGCCATTTCAAAACTTAACCCGAAAGCACTGACCATCGGCTTTGCGCGGCGTTTTGCAACTTATAAAAGGGCACACCTTCTTTTTCGTGATCTGGACCGTTTGGCAAAGATTATCAATAATCCCGAAAAACCGGTTCAGTTTCTCTTCGCTGGTAAAGCACATCCCGCAGACAAAGCCGGTCAGGATCTGATCAAATACATCATCGACATCTCAAAAAGACCAGAATTTGTTGGCCATATCCTCTTCCTTCAAAACTACGATATGAACATCGCCAAGATGCTTGTACAGGGTTGCGATGTATGGATGAATACCCCTACCAGACCACTGGAAGCTTCAGGTACTTCCGGAGAAAAAGGTGTGATGAATGGGACACTACACTTCTCAGTCCTTGATGGCTGGTGGGTAGAAGGATACAAACAAGATGCCGGATGGGCATTACCTTTGGAAAATTCGTTCGACATCCCCGAACTTCAAGATGAACTTGATTCTGAGGCGATTTATGGCATCCTTGAAAATGAAGTGGTTCCGGCATATTATTACCGAAACGACAAAAATATCCCGGTCCTATGGGTCGACTTCATCAAAAACACTTTTGCCGAAGTCGTTCCACTGTTTACCACAAAGAGGATGATGAAAGACTACTTTACCCGTTATTATCTCCCTCAGGCACAACGAACTGCTAAACTAAAACAAGACAATTTTAAACTCGCCAGGGAACTTGCTACCTGGAAAGCAAAAATCCTAAATGTTTGGAGTTCCATCGAAGTGAAAAGTATTCAGGTATCCGATGGTATCACCAATACCTATGAAATGGGGAAAGCGTACCCTTCAAGAATAACTCTCGATTTGAAAGGTCTTTCACCAGGCGAAATCGGGGTTGAACTGATTGTGGCGTCAGGGAATGATCAACCAAAGTTCGTAGCAAAATATGATTTTGTGGTAGAAAATCAATCGGATGGACTGGCACACTACCTGCTCGAGCTAACCCTCAAAAAACCTGGCAGTTACAACTATGGGTTGAGAATATATGCAAAAAACAGCGCTTTACCTAATCGACAAGACTTTAGGTTATTAAAGTGGCTTTGATTCAAAATCTATAATTTATTGTATAAGAGCCTGTTGAGGAGATCTTCCTTGTGTAAGGGGGATACCTTCAGCAGTTCTCCTGTTTTTAATTCAACCAATCCTCCCTTTGCTTTGATGTAACGTACTACATTAGCCAGATTCACCAAATGGCTTCTGTGAATTCGTATAAACCCCAGAGGCGTCAATAGTTTATCAAATTCTAAGAGTGTGCGGCTGACAACCTTTTCTTCAGCCCCGTCTTTGAATATTATCCGGGTGTAATTTCTCATTCCTTCACATCTGACTATTTTATCAACATCGATAATTGCAAAACCATTTAGCTCGGGCAATGCGATTGTTTTTGATCCTTGCTCAGTGTGAGGCAAAAGATTGGCTTTTAGCGCATTCACTGCTACCTTGGTTTCAATTTTCTTTATTTTGGGTATCCTGTTAATAGTCTTTAAGAGCTCTTCGACATTAATGGGCTTCACCAGATAATCGAAAGCAGAATATTTGAAGGCCCTAATTGCAAACTCACTGTACGCGGTGATAAATACAATTTTAAAATCA